>CAZLOF010000082.1:0-11454 GCA_964560745.1 uncultured Thermoflexus sp. | reverse complement strand
TAGGTTTTTTATATAAGGGTCAATGCTAGTTTCACAAAACATTTATATATTTTATACCCACTCTCAGCTTAAATTTTGTGATGCGTTCACCCTAACATATCCCCGACGTGGCCATCTTTTTGTACAAACTGGGGATAATTGTAATTTCTAGTTTTAGGAGAAACTATGCTAAAAAAATATACCAAACACATAAGCGTCCTAGGAATTCTTTTCCTTGGAACACTCCTGTTCAATTCACCATCAACGGTTTCTTCAATACCGTTTGAAACAAAGACCTCGCTATTAGATTTAACTCAAAATCAAGATAGTATTCAAGTAGAGATTCGTTCAATGAGCAAAAGCATTGACGGTCAAAACATATCACTAGAATTATGTTATCCAGGATCTATTGGAAATTTCCACTACCAGCCACGAAACATTGAAATTACAGCAGATGGTAATTCGATTGTTGAATTTGGAATGACTTTAAAAGAGTTTGTATTTAATGAGCCAAATGGAAAGCTACATTTTCGTGGAAAAGATCTTGAATCTGGTGAAATGCATCAAGCAATGAATCGAGGAAAACCAGCCTTAAGGTGCGATGATTTGTCTTTCATGCTGCCACCCAATAAAAGTCCTGCAAAAGTTGTAATCGAAATAGATCGTCTTCAACGCGATCTACCTGAAAACTTTCTTTGTAAGGATTTTAGGTCTGAGGCTGCGATTAAAAAGCTAAAAATAGAGTTTGATTGTGATGATTCAAAGCCAAATCAATCTCCTAGCTTCAAGATCAGAAACAAGCCGACAGATATAACCGATCAAGAAGCATTAAATTCAATCTATGAAGCTGCACTTCGTCCCGTAATAGGACCTTGGCGATTTGAAATTAACTAGCCGAACTACTAGAAGCCTGTTGGGGAGACTGCCGGAGGGTGAAAAAAGAGATTTTTGCCGAGCACACTATATCGCCTTTGTCGGCATGGCATATACCATGCTGACAAAGGCGATATAGTGTGCTCGGCATTACGTTTTCTTGAAAGTACTGGGCATAAGCCATATTTGGCACTTAATTTAATGATCTCTGACAGGCTCCTAACTTTCTAGTATTGCATTCGCCGTAATGGCACTATGCAAATTCTGCGCCCCAATCGTCAGGTAAAGTTGTTGCTCAGTGACGGACAAATCGAAGGCCATACGCCGCTCAACCAAAGCCACGAATTGATTCATAAAACCGTAGCCGAAGGTGTATGGATATAAAATCAACTAACCTTGAGTAACAGGAAAAATATTTTTCGCCACATTATGCTAAGCGTCTTGCTGGGTGGAACACTGGCCTTGCGCTCCACCCAACAAACACTATCTCACGGTCACCCTCCATCAAGTATCGACAATTCAGATGCTGCGCGTGTAATGCTTCCTCTGGTTAAACAAACTGAGCCACCCATTAAAATCGCTTTTGAACAATTAACCTCAAGCGCCAACATTACATCTATGCTAATTCGCTATGGCATTATTGAAAACACTGGCCATTTACCGGTTTATAACGTCATAGTAGGGCTAAGATCACAAAGTTCGGGGCAAATCATCACGCAAACCCGTAGCATTTTACCGGCGACGTTACCGCATGAAAAGAACGGATTTGTGTTTTATGGACCAATAAGTAATGACCCAGCTGCATCCATATTCACACAAACGGACCCTGTAATTTTGAGTTGGGAAACCTATACAACAACCCGTTATATCAACTTGCCCACACAATATTGCAGAGATTGCGATCCTATATACATTACGTCCGAGGTGGTGACGATTACGAATACAAGTTCTTATACGGTTAGTAATATCACTGCTATCATTATTCGCGATTCAGGTGGTATTCAGGTATCAAGCTCGATGAGCAATTTGCAGGCAAGGGCATCTAATGCAATACGCTTTAATCGCGTAAATACTACTAATATCTTGACAATTGCACAAGGTGAATATTGATTCCTAACTTTCCAGTATTGCATGCGTCGTAACTGTGCTGTGTAAATTCTGTTCCCAAACGGTCATCGACAAATCAAACGCCATGCGTCGCTCGACGAGAGCCACCAATTAATTCATAAAACCCGCCGCGCCCAAAGCAGCCGCTGCCCAACGCCAAGCATAATGAGGGCACTAAACAGCCACGCCAAACCCGCAAAATAGGCCGGCAGCGCCAAAAATAACACGTAGGCAATTACCGTTTCGGTGCCACCGATGATAGATTCGGGCATGGTGACGGCGGTTTTCTCTTGGCTGCTTCGCGCCCCGTGTTGGCGTTTTTCGAGCAAAGCCGAGAGATACATCCACGAGCCAGCATTGACATAATAAACCGATATCAGCACCCCGACGGCCAAGGCGTTATTAGGGTTATCGAAACTAAAGGCCACCCCCAGCGGCACAGCCGCGTACACCACAAAATCGAGCAAAATATCCACATAGCCGCCAAAATCGCTCTGTCGGCCTTGTCGCCGCGCCACCGCGCCATCTACCCCATCCAACAAACGATTTAAAAGCCAAAGCGGAATGGCCCATTCGTAACATTGTGTCCACACCAACCACGCCGCAATTAGCCCAATCAAACACGCAGTGATACTAATGATATGTGGCGAGGTATTGCCAAATAGCAGCACCAATGGGTGCAGCCACACATCTTTGACTCGGCGAATTGATCGGTCAAACATATTAAACCAGCGCGTCTAGCTCTGGCAAAAGCACCACACTTTCTTGCTCGTTGGGGTCGGTGCGGGCCACCACTGCCGTTGCCGGTTCGGTCTCGCTCATATTCATCGGCAAATGAGGCATACCGGCAGGGATATACAAAAAGTCGCCGGGGCGGCATTCCATGCACTTTTCGAGCCGCTCGCCATACCACATTTTCACTTGCCCTGTTAGCACATAAATGGTGGTTTCGTGCGAATCGTGCCGATGGGCTTTGGCTTTTGCACCCGGCGGCACATGAATGAGATGCATACATAGACTCCGTGCCCCGGCGGTCTCACTCGTAACACCCGGGAAATAGTTAAACCCTTGCTTGCCACGATAAGCATCGCCAGCGTGAATTAATTTACAATCAGCTTGAGAATGTGTGTCCATAACTCAAAGTGTAGCGCATAAAAAATAAAGAGCCGATTTCACTATCTATCTCCCACAGCTACGCTGTGGGAGATAGATAGTGAAATCGGCGAAACCTTTCATCAACTAGGAATCTGCTCTATCAATGTTTCAGAGCAAAGCATGCTAAGGCCTCCGATGTTTTTGAGATTAAAGCTCAATTTGCAACAATCGGCCCACACAACCACCATGGGCGACCATCCACCAAATTTGTTTTTTGCGATACAAAACGGTTGGCCGAAGCCGCCGGATAGATTGTGTGAATAACAAAAGCCGAATTTACATCAGCTACCCGTGTATCAGGAGTTGAAATATTGCCATCAAAAGGTTTGCTCCATTCGGCCCACAACGTAAAATCGGGGCTGGCAGCACACACACAGCTTGTCCCAAATTCACTGGGGCGCGTGGCAATAACGGCATTGATGCGATTCTCAGCCGCGCGTTCAGGCAATCCGTATTGCGTTTCCCATGCCGCTTGCACATGTGTGCAAACCGCCAACACATTCACGCCTTGCAGCGCCAACAAACGACAGGTTTCGGGGTAAAGCGCATCGGCGGCAGGCAAAACAGCCAATCGCCCCCATGTTGTATCGAGCCAGCGCACCCCATCACCCAAAGCAGTGTGCCACGCATGGCGTTGGCTAAAATGCAATTGCGATTGGCGCAAACAAATACCATTGGCATCGATCAAAACGCCAACATGAGTGCCATTCTCAACCACACTGGTGGCAATAATTGCATCGCTACCTTGCAAAACACGGCGCAACATCGCCACAAATTCGGTCGATTGGCGCTGCGCCGCCACAACATCTGTCACTACCCCGTCGGGCAAAAATGCCAATTCGGGCAACACCAACAATTTAGCGCCATCGATAATGGCTAAACGCAACCTGCCGCCATACACCACTTCGTCTTCAGCCACCCTCTGAAAAGCCGCGGCCTTTACATGTTGGGCAGCGGGCGGCGTGGGGGGCGTGTCGCTCGGTTTTTGGGCAATGGGTTCATACAGCGCTGGGCGGCGAGTGGCAAAGCTATCGGTGCCATCGGGCCATGTTTTATCGTTGGCGGCGGTGGGGTCAATATCAGCCCAAATGACAGCCTCAACTTGCTTGGGGGCACGCGCCAATACAGTCCCATCAGGGGCAATAATTTGGCTATCACCTGCGCCTTGCACAAATTCTGGGGCCACTTTAAGCCGCTGTGCCACAATTTTGGTCATTTCTGCTGGCACCAGTGGCCCCGATTTGCAGGCCGACACCACAAACACTTTATTCTCAGCCGCCCGCACTGGAATATGCAAATCGGCCTCATCATGAGCAAATGAGTTGAGGCTATTCAGCAACACTTGAGCACCGCGCAAAGCCAGCCCACGCGCAGTTTCAGGAATAACGCCATCCATACACGAATACATACCCAATTTAGCGTGAGGGGTATCGATGATGGGGCACAACGCAGTAGCGCGAGTAGCAAAATTATTTTCATTACCCATCAAAGTTTGCTTGTCAGACGTGGCGACGATCTGACCTTGAGGGCCAAGCAAAATATTGGTGACCGTCAACTTTGGGGGGGCGCGGCGCACCGTGCAATTAAGCATGATGTAACAGCCATAGGTCTTGGCTTTGGCCCCAACGGCAGCCACAAAATCACCTTGCAACTCAACCCCAACCTCATAGGCATATTCCTGGTCGGGATACCATGCGCAGTGGTTACAAAATTCAGGCAACACAATCACATCGGGCTTACATTCAGCAGCCTGATCAATCATGCGTAATACGGTAGCAAGGTTCACTGACACATCGGTCAGCACAGCAAATTGGGCAGCAGCGACTCTCATTTTAGATTTTAGATTTTAGATTTTGGATTTACGACTTATCCGTTATCCCAATCATAAATCTAAAATCACAAATCGCAAATTATTCAGCGTTATTTACAGCCCAGCCACCAATATAACTAAGATAAGCAGGCACAAGCGGCAACACGCAAGGCGATGCAAATGATAACAACCCAGCAATAGCAGCCACAATAATACTCGGTGCACCACCATCACTTTCGCCTAAAATTTTGGTCTCAAGCCCAAAGTCAGCGCCAGCAAAATATTGGCTCAGTTGCTCAATTTGCCCACCCAACATGGCAATACCAACCAAGATCAATAATAAACCACTCACAATTTCGATCATGCGCATGTTGCGTTTGATCTTACTAAGCAACGGCGTAATGCTATCGGCCAACAACGCCACTAACAAAAATGGCACACCTAACCCCAACGTATACGCCGTCAGCAAAATAAGGCTTTGGCCAAGACCACCTGCGGTAGCGCTCAGGGTCAAAATTGCACCGAGAAAAGGGCCGATACAAGGCGACCAACCAGCCGCAAACGACAAACCTGTCAAATACGATTGCAACGAACTCACCCCACGGCTTACACCGCCCAAATTTTTGCGTGTGTCGGCATATAAAAAAGGAATCTTGAGGATTTGCAAGGTAAAAAGACCAAAGACAATTAACATAATGCCGCCAATTGTTTGCAACACGCCTTTAGCATCAAAAAACAAGCTACCCAACGCAGTACTCGCAAGGCCTAAAATCCCAATAACAAACGTGGCAAACCCTAGCACAAAAAACACCCCTTGTACAAAAGTGGTCATGCGTTTAGCGCGGGCTTGCATTACAAATTTTGACTGAATTACATTTTGAGACATTAAATTAATAGCTCCTAATCAGCTCAGATGAGCATTAAGATAAAAATCTTACCCATCATTTTTTATGCTTTTATCCTATAATCTCCACTAGATTGTATCTGTAAAAATATGGCTTAAATTAAAGTCGTATTATTTTTTGTTATGTCAAAAGTCTTACGCAACCCGCTCTTATGGTCACTCTCGCTCAGCCACTTTAGCACCGACCTTTATTCAGGGGCCATCGCCGTGCTAATGGTTGCCATCGCTCGTTCACTCAACCTATCAATTTCAGAGATTGCATTTACTTTGGCTATGTATTCTTATGCCTCATCATTATCACAACCCCTGTTTGGCTATATTGGCGACAGACTTGGCGGTAAATGGTTTGTAGCCGGTGGCGTTTTTACCATTTCATTATTTTTTGCTTTATTAGGTTTTGCTACCACTCTGCCGATGGTCATGCTATGCATGGTATTCGCTGGCCTCGGCTCGGCGGCCTTTCACCCACAAGGCGCATCAGGCGCAGCGTTGGCCGGCGGCGAGAGCAAATCAACCGCCATTTCAATCTTTATGCTGGGTGGCAATATTGGTTATGCGGCTGGGCCGCTCTTGGCTGGGGTCTTATTAACCATCATGAATAAAGAAAGCATCGGCGTGATGTCGATCTTTGGGCTAGTGATGACCCCATTACTATTTAAGTTATTAGGGCGCAAAGGCATTGCGGCAAAACCCCGCACTCCCGTCAAAGGCATCCCACGCAACCGCGCCTTTACCGGCTTCGCCATTTTTGCCCTCATGGCAATCATGGCCTTACGGGCAGGTGCATCATCGGCCATGAACTCACTCACCCCACAATTTTTTGGCAACGAGTTAGGCTTTGGCATCGGCTTTGGCAGTTCATTAGCGGCAACCCAACTGTTTGGTTTAGCCATCGGCGGGTTTGTAGGCGGCATGGCAGCCGACCGATTTGGACAACGCAATGTCATTTTCTTCTCACTACTTTTGGGTGGCCCCTTAACAGCTTTATATTTCCTCACCCATTCGACCTTGGTTTACCCCGTTGCGGCAGTCACCGGTTTTTTTTACGGCATGTCGTGGCCCCCGCTGCTCTCCATGTCACAAGAGTTATTCCCCAAAAGCGCGGGCTTGGCCTCAGGGCTATCGCTGGGGTTTGTTTTCTCTATGGGTGGATTGGGCACCACCTTAATTGGCTTTTTGGCTGAACCCTATCGGCTTGGGATGCAAAATGCGCTGTTGTTGCTCGCACCATGGTCGTTTGTTGCGGCATTGCTGGTGCTAGCCTTACCTACCCGCGAGAAAATAAACGACGCGGCAAAACTGATGAATGTTGGCGTTGCGCGTTAATTTACATGAGATTTGTTTTATGCTCGATCTTATTCGTCTTCAAAATTTTCGACAATTTACCGATACGACGATCACACCGTTAAATCGTATTAATTTATTTGTCGGGCAAAACAATTCTGGCAAAACTGCGTTGTTAGAGGCGCTCTATTTGCTATTTGCTGATCAAGCCCATTTGGCACATTTGCCAAGTGCATTTCGTATTGCACATAATAATGATCAAGATGATTACGAAAATTATTGGAAATGGTTATTCAAAAATCAAAATATTCAAAGCGGTTTTTATATTAAAGTAACGGGCAACAAAATTGAAATAAATTTAAGGGGAAAACAATCTTCCGAATATGGGGGTGTCGTATTCTTTACTAAATCCAGAATAGATGAAGTAAATGAAGCAGAATACATACGAGGCCGTGTTGAATTCACAGGCCAATTACTTCAGATTAAAAACCTAGCATCTTTATTCAAAATAAGCGCCTTCAATTCATTTGGGTTACCTGCCACCCGTGCCGTTAATTCTGCCGCCGATGTTGAAGAATTTAACCAACTTGTGCTGATCAAAGACGGAAAAAAACGCCTAATTGACATTCTAAAATCCATTGAACCGGCCCTAACCGACTTGCAATATTCAAAAATTGGTAATCAACCATTTTTATATGCTGATGTAGGGCTTGAACGATTTGTGCCCGTTAGCCAAATGGGGCAAGGGTTTAACCGCTTACTACGCATCTTTGCCGACACCTTACTAGGGAATTCGCAAATTTTAATCATTGATGAAATTGAAAATGGCATAGGCTTTCGCGGGTTACATGATGTATGGCAAGGCTTGTCAACCTTAGCAATAAAAAATAACGTTCAAATATTTGCCACGACCCATAGCTATGAGTGTATCCAAGCAGCACATGACGCCTTATCAAAACAAGGCACCTTGTCGCATTTTGCGCTACATCGCCTATCGCGACGGGGCGACAATATCACTGCTACAACCTATGACCAAGAGACTTTAGAGGCAGCCCTACAAGCTGAACTAGAGGTGCGCTGATGCCAGCAAAAATAGTCATTGAGAAACCCAAACAGTTATTAGTAGAAGGGGCTGTGCCGAAAGCATTCTTTGAGGCATTATTAGCTCACCTCCATTTGCAAGATATTCAACTACAAAACTATGGTGGCATTAATGAGTTAAAAGGCTTTCTAAAAGCCTTAAGTATCACCCCTGGTTTTAACGATGAAAATCTCACTGTGACAAAATTGGCTATCATCCGCGATGCCGAAACTGACTTTAATGCTGCAATGGCAAGCGTCAACTCGGCATTACAACATGCACATCTAACGGAACCCAATACATCAAACTCAACCCTAAGGATTAGCGTTTATATCTTGCCCGACCACCAAAATGCTGGCATGTTAGAAACGTTGTGTTTGGCTTCAGTCAATTCAAAACCTGAACTAAAATGTGTTGCTGAATACATCAATTGTCTTACAACTCTTGGGATTGTGTTGCCAAACCCAACAAAATCACAAACCGCCGCATATTTAGCAACAACACCGCGCCCAGATTTTGGTGTAGGTCACGCCGCCCGTGCAAAATATTGGGATTGGGATCATCCGACATTTGAAGCACTCAAATCTTTCTTAAAGTCACTTTAAATATAGCCCTACCTACAAAAAAATCACCCTCATCGCTCAAACCAAATACTTCCCTGTATTTTTATAATTGGCACACAATACTGTCACGTAGCTGCTTAACTCTACCAACTTCATCTCACGCAGCGCATTTTCTAACCACAATTCTAAAACCTCGGCCCGCTGAATGAGCTTTTCGAGCAAATCTCGCACCACCGTCGCATCTACATCTACCCAATCTGCCACTCGGCTGATCAAAATAGTCTTTTGCTGACGCAAAAAAACAGCGGCAGGCGTATATTCAGCTTGAATCCGCTGATCATTCACCAAACGCGGTTTGGGGCGAAACAAAGCATTTAGCTCAGGATCAACAAAACCCGTTGCCAACGCCTGATAACCCGCCAAAGCCTTGGGCGTCGCCTTCATAAATTCGCCAACCGTTTCATGCAAATCTTCCACCCGCTCATACATCCAATCGGGGTTGCTCTGCACACGCGGCGGCAATGGCCCCAATTGCTTCGCCATACGCTGCGCATATTGCAACTTTTGCAAAATCACCGAGCGTTTGGCATATTTACGCCGCCAACCCGATCGTGGGGTTAGCCACACACAAAAAGTCTCGGCAAAGTCTTCATCTGGATGTTTTTGCGCATAATGATCCCCATTTGGGTTGACATAACGCTTGCTCCATGGGTTATAGTCAAACGCATCACCTTGCGGGTAAGTATTAAAAAAATTGCCCTGCACCTGAAACAATTGCCGAAACTCGCTCAACCGATACAACTTGTAGGTGTAGCAAAATGCATGACCCAACTCATGCCGCAACAACATTTTTAAATCGGCGGCGCTGTAATACCAGCCGCGCAATTCATAATTTAATTCTTTGAGCAACGGGTCAAAATCGTAAAACCCCAGCGAAATAATGGCTGTGCTAGCAATACAACCATAGCCCGTAGACACATAAAAATAAGGCTGAAGCTCGGTTACACCGGCCCGTCGCAATTGCCCAAGCACAATTGGAATAGCACCCTCAAAAAATGACCCCTCAATCGTCAGGCCAAGCTGTCGAATTGGGGTATGCAGCATCTCAAGTTTCAGCGTGGCCTTCTGATAGAGCAATTGTTGGGTGCGACGCATAGCTTTATTCAACCAATCAACCAACCATTCAACGTAGTCTTAACCCCAAATAAACCAAACCTGCCTCATGACGATAAGGGGCAATCGGCACAAACCCAAATGCGCGATACATCTTAATCGCCGGTCGCATATTAGGCAATGTGTCAAGCCGCAACCAAACATACCCTGCGGCCCGCGCTTCTTGAATCAAGCGCAATAGCAATTTGCGCCCAACCCCCTCGCCCCAAAAAACTGGACGCACAAACAAACGCTTCATTTCACACACGTCATCATCTATCCTACGCATCGCCACCATCCCTAAAATTTGTCCGCGCCATTGCGCCAGCAACAAACGCCCATAGGGCCTGCCATACATCACGGGGAACTGCACGAGTTCCGCTTCATCATCATCAAATCACGGGCACAGCCCAATATCAGTCGCCAATGGCGACACATCTTCCTGATATTCAAGCAATAACTGATGTACCACATACAAATCATCGGGCCTAGTTGCATGTGAAATCTTAGCAGGCGGCAAATTTAAAACTGTTCCCATTGTCATAAAAATTATACTCAGCAAGCAAGTTGCCCAAATGACGATGCCATTCAAACAGATTTTCGCCGATTTCACTATCAATCCCCTAAGCTAGGCTTAGAGGATTGATAGTGAAATCGGCAAAACCTTTTATCGACTTGGAATCTGTTCCATTAAAAACGATTCTGCAAACCAAAATAAAAAACCTCACTATACATAAGTCTAGTGAGGTTTTTTATTTTGGTTTGCGAATTGGTTTTACAGCGACTTAACGATCGCAGTAAAAGCGGCTGGCTCACGCACAGCCATATCAGCCAACATCTTGCGATTGATATTGATATTTGCCACACTCATCTTGTGAATCAATTGGCTATAAGTCAAGCCATTCTCACGAGCGGCTGCGTTAATACGCAAAATCCACAATGCGCGAAATTCACGGCGGCGCACCCGGCGGTCACGGGTTGCATATGAAAACGCATGTAATTGCGATTCCATCGCCTTGCGCACATTTTTATGTCGCGCACCAAACTGGCCCTTGGTTGTCGCCAGTACTCTATTATGTCGTCGTCGGGCTTTAACGCCACCTTTTACACGTGCCATTCTTTATACCTCTTTGTGTAGAATGGTTAGCTGCTCATCATAAACAACCAACCAACCAGTGTCTTATTGATCTGATAAGGTTGGAACCAGTGCCTTAATTTTTCTGGCGATGGCATTGCCTTGCACAACTTGCATTGTGTCAAGCTCGTTAATGGTGCGTTGGCTGCGGTTGCGGCGAAAGTGGCTTTTGCCCTGTCGAGTGCGCATGAGCTTGCCAGAACCGGTCAAGCGAAAGCGCTTCGATGTCGCCTTATGTGATCTAATCTTTGGCATTTTTATCCTTTTTATTAGGTGTTGGTCAGTAGTTATAGATATCGTCCCTACTTGTTGTATCACCAATAACCTTAAATAAACAAATTAATATATCTTCTTAACAAGATATAGATTTTACTGATTTCACTATCCCCCTTCAAGCTACGCTTGAAGGGG
>CAZLOF010000081.1:0-11483 GCA_964560745.1 uncultured Thermoflexus sp. | reverse complement strand
ATTCATAGACAATCCTCATGGGCTAATTGTACGTTATCTGAGTTGCTGTCGACCAAAGGGGTGTATTTTGGGAGGAGAGCTGAAGTGACCCCCTAAAAATGGAGTCACTTCAACTTATAGATAGTTGCATTTTTAGATTTCACTGAGCTTTCTGTGAATATAATCTAAGCTTCTACTTAGCGTCATCTGATATTTTTAAGGTCAGGATGACACGTGATTTTGACGAAATTGACTTGAGTTAAATGCTGATTGTTTCTCTTAGAATTTTGTATAAGATAATGAATTTAGCAGTTAAATCCATTATTTTTTAGGCTTGTGTGAGTAATGCTGTAATAGCCTTACACTCGGATTGCAATGCTGTTGCGAGGTTGTTGCGAGGTCGAAACAATCCTCCTTTTTCCGTAGTGCATTAAGGATACATTTCGTGATATCCTTATATAACTCCAATCGGGATATTTAATAACAACGTGAGTAATCACGATTGTTGCCTTGAGAGAGCAGGTGAACCTATGCAATCACCCAATAATCACATCATCTATCGCTGTCCTTCCTGTAGTTCGCGCGTTTCGAGTAACGATACGCACTGTTCGGTTTGTGGGTTTGAATTAACCCCAACCACCGGTGAGATCGACAAGAAGACGACCGAACAACCCAGCAGTTTTCGTACAGCCGAAACTGCTTCGCCCCCCTCTAAAACACGGGACCCCGCAGCGGCTGCGGCCCCGCCACCCCCTATATCTAAGCCGCGTGAGCCTCAGGCTGTAACAAAGCCAAAAGAGGCACCTAAAACACCATGGGTTCGACGCGATACCAAACCAGCAGGTCAACGACTGCCATGGGGGGTTATTGGCGTCAGCGCCATGATTGTATCGTTGATGTTGGGCGCATTGGCACTTATTCGCAGTGCTTCGACGCCGAACCCATTAATTACACCTGTTATTACCTTTGCCACTGGGCAACCGGGAACAACCTCTGGTGCAAACAGTTCGAGCACAACTTCAGACACAGCGAAGCCAGTAAGCGCATTTGTGGTACAGGCCACAGCAACGGTGCCCCCACCGACAGCGGTACCCACTGCCGCCCCAACGGCGGTGCCGACGGTTGCGCCAACGGCTGCGCCACCAACAGCCGCGCCTACGGTTGCGGCATCTGCTGCCCAAACGCAAACGCAAGCTGTAACAAACACCGTAGCTGCGCAACCTGCTGCGGCTGCCACCCCGGCTGGCCCCATTATTATTGATTACATTGTGCAATCCAATGATACCTGCACTGGCATTGCGGAAAAGTATCGCTCAAGTGTTAGTGCGTTGTATCAATACAATACCCTTAACGAATCTTGTTTAATCATTATTGGTGCACGTCTCAAAGTGCCATTTAACTCGCGCTTCCCAGGTGCCCCAGTCAATGCCGCCGAAATTCCCAACCAAACGACGTTATATGTATCACAACCCAATGATACCTGTGACAGTATCGCAACAAAATTCCGCATTCCAGTAGCCAATTTGCTAAAGGCAAACGGGTTGAACGAAAACTGTTTGATTGTGACTGGTAGCCGCTTGCAAATCCCAACAAGTGGCGTGATTGAAGAAACTAAAACAACTACCCAAACCCAACAAACACGCCCAAGTTATGGGGTGCCACAAGCTTCTTCGCCTGCTGATCGTGCTGTTGTAACTGGGTTGCAAGATGGCTTTACGATGCAATGGCAAAACTTGGGTGCTTTGCGCCCAGATGAATGGTATGTGGTGAGTGTGCAACCTACCGATGGTGTGAACCCATTGGTATATGAAACCAAGTTGCCATCATTGCGCATCATTGATGCTGCTATTCTCGAAAATGCTGCTGAACGCACCTTTATTTGGGTAGTCCAAGTGAAGCGTGTAACTGCCACCCGCGTAACAGGCGAGCGTGTCTATGAAAATATTAGCCCGCCTAGCGAGCCACGCCGTGTGACTTGGCGACGCTAATTGACACCAACGTAAGTTGAGAAAAACCCCAGACATCTCATTGTCTGGGGTTTTTTGTTAGTTGAAATCACATGGTTTTATCAAATCAGAGAGCATATTTAGACAAAACGAATGCCGAAATCACTATCTGAGGGTTGTTATGGGGCGACTTTGCCGCCTCATAACAACCCTCAGATAGTGATTTCGGCGAAAATTTGTTTTAAGTTCCTCATTTTTTTACCCATAGCCATCATGCTTTGCCGTGTTAAAATTGTGGGCTTAAATTTTCTGAGTCGTTTGTAAAAACGGTCGTTTAATATATCTAAGGTTAAGGAGAAATACAGATGGGTCCGCTTCCAAAGCGTAAATTTTCAGTGGGTCGCACACATCGCCGCCGCGCACATGACGCGCTAAAGGCTACGGCACTAGTAACATGCCCCGAATGTGGCGAAAAGACACTGCCGCACACAGTTTGTTCCGCATGTGGCAAGTATCGCGGTCGTCAGGTTGTTCAAGTGAATACTGGTGACGACAAGAAGGAATAGTAAAACACACGATAAAGACAATGATGAAGGGGGTGGCAGTTTACATTGTCACCCCCTTTGTTATTGTTGTTATGTATACTGAGCGCGACTCTAAACTGAGGTTTTCGCCAGTTTGATTATTCCCCAGCAAGCCTAGCTCGCTGGGGAATAGTCAAATCAGCATTTCCTCAATTTTTGCCCGCGTGGGGTATCAGCCCGAAATTTTTAGTAAGATTAAAGATAAACGTGTCTACTTCATATGTTTTTCCGGGCCAAGGCTCACAATTTGTGGGTATGGGGCGCGAGCTAGCCCAGATTCGCCCAATTGTGCGCGGCACATTTGAGCGAGCCGACGAAGCACTTAACATAAAATTATCGCAATTGTGTTGGGAAGGCCCAGAGCTTGAGTTGGGCGACACAGTGAATACCCAACCTGCTATTTTTACGCATAGTCTTGCTGTTCACGCTGCCTTAGTGATGTCGGGTGATTACCCCGCCCCCGCCTTTTTGGCTGGGCATAGTTTAGGTGAATTTAGCGCTTTGTGTGCAGCCGGGGCATTGACTTTTGAAGATGGGGTGAAGTTGGTGCGCGAGCGCGGACGTTTGATGAAATGGGCTGGCGCACAACAACCGGGCAGCATGGCTGCCGTGTTGGGTTTAGATGCCAATGTGCTTGCGACGATTTGTGCCGAGGCTTCGGCAAGTGTGAGTAGCCCAGCGGTGGTGGTAGCAAATGACAATTGCCCGGGTCAAATCGTCATTTCGGGCGGCAAAGAAGCAGTAGCAGCGGCTGGCAGCTTGGCAAAATCACGCGGGGCAAAACGTGTTTTGCCGCTTAATGTTAGCATTGCCGCGCATTCACCTTTGATGGATAGCGTGAGCGCTGATTTTGCAAAGTTGATTGAAGTTACGCCGTTTACTGTGGCGCAAGTGCCTGTTATTGCCAACACCAGTGTTTTACCTATTTCACACCCCGATGATATTCGCGCCGAATTGTGTGCGCAGTTAACATCGGCGGTGCGTTGGACTGAAACGGTGCAATATATGGTTGCGCAAGGGGTTACTGATTTTATTGAAATTGGCCCCAAAGATGTGCTATCAAACCTTATCAAACGTACAAAAGATGGGGTGACAACACAAGCTATTGGATAACTTTACGATTTATACTGAGGGCGGCTTAAACTGAGGTTTGTGCCGATTTCACCATAGCGTTAATCGTAAATCGGAAAATAAAACATGAATTTAACCAATAAAGTAGCCATTATTACAGGCGCTTCACGCGGGATCGGGCGCGCCATTGCCATTGATCTTGCCGCACGTGGGGCCTCGGTAATTGTTAATTACAACAGCAGCGAAGCCGCTGCAAACGAAGTGGTAAGTGTGATTACCGCAGCCGGTGGCAAAGCTACAGCTTTTAAGGCCGATGTCAGCAAAATTGACCAAGCCCAAGCCTTAATTAAAGCCGCTACCGATACTTATGGCAAGCTCGATATTTTGGTGAATAACGCTGGCACAACCCGCGATAATTTGCTCATGATGATGCCCGAAGCCGATTGGGATCATATTATGAACACCGATCTTAAAAGCGTGTTTAACTGCTGCAAAGCCGCTACCAAGGTCATGATGCGTGCCCGTTATGGGCGCATCATTAATATTACATCGGTGGTGGGGCTATCGGGTCAAGGTGGGCAAACCAATTATGCTGCTGCTAAAGCTGGGGTGATTGGGCTAACCAAATCGTTGGCAAAAGAATTGGGCGGGCGCAATATCACCGTCAATTGTGTTGCCCCCGGGTATATTCCCACCGATTTGACCAATGTCTTGTCAGATGAATTAAAACAGGGTATGATGAAGTTGACCCCCTTAGGGCGTTTTGGCAAACCCGAAGAAGTTGCTTATGCCAGTGCCTTTTTGGCGAGTGACGAAGCGGCTTTTATTACGGGTGTTGTCTTAAGCGTGGATGGTGGGTTAGTGATGCAAGGCTAATTATTAAGGATCTAAAATGCAAAATACAGTGACTATTTCTCCCGATATTATTCGTGATGTTGCTCGAATTACCGCATTAGCAACCCCGGGCGTTATTAGCTTGGTTGAAAAAGATGGGTATTGGCGTAGCCGCGCTAACAGTGGGATTGAAGCCGTGTTAAATAATGGCTATGCTCATATTACGTTAAACGTCATCGGGCATACCGGTCACTCGTTAATTGCATTAGCATCACAAATTCGCAATAATATTGCTGAGGCCGTTAGCGAAGTGACAGATATTACCGTAGCAGGTGTAGATATCACTTTTGAAGATGTGCGCCCACATTAACTCTTGGCGAGATTCGTAACTGAGTAACGCCAAAATTTGTTTTTATCGATCGATAAATGAGGGGCGTAGCATAGCTGCGTCCCTCATTTATCATGGCAACCAAAATTATGTCTGGCATATCAAAATCACGACGAACCGCACGCATATTGGCATTACAAGTGCTGTATGAGGTGGAAACGTCGCAACATCGCGGTGGCGAGGCGTTAAATCGTCGCTTTGCAGACCCTGTAGCCGACTCTGATGATACGCTCGCCGAGCAATTTCTAACATTAGAGGTCAATGAAGACGTGCGGCAATATGCCTCGGCTTTAGTGAGTGGGGTAATTACACAATTAGAGGCGATAGACAAAATTATTTTGCAATGTGCGCCACAATTTCCATTAAACGATCTTGCGACGATTGACCGCAATTTGTTGCGGATTGCGTTGTGTGAAATTGAGTATCAAAAGACCCCTTTTAAGGTTGCCATTAACGAGGCCGTTGAACTGGCCAAAATATATGGCAGTGATAATGCGCCAAAATTTATTAATGGTGTATTGGCCGCGGCGATGAAAAAACGAACCTAATGAGTAGGTTAGAATTCCTTCTACAACAGCATGTTATTTAACCTTGGCGGGCTTGAAATCTTAGCGATTGCGCTATTGACCCTTATTATTTTTGGGCCAGAGCGGTTGCCGGTGCTTTTTCGGCAATTTGGCAATGCCATTCGCAAACTGCGTGACTATTATGTGGTTTTGGCGGCGCAAGTGCGCTTAGAGCTAGAGCCAGTCGAAGAAGAAATTCGTGAAATTCGCCAAGTTGCCAATGAATTGCGGCAAGATTTGGCCGAAATTGCCGAAGCCATCGACGTGCGAGCCTTGTTGCCCAATATTGAGGCCGAGCTAAGTAAAGATAACAAGCCTGAGTCTAAAGCCGAGATTAAACCCGAAACACCCGCAGCGCCAAATGTAATGCCGCCAGCCACCGAGGTGACAGTGGCCGCGCCGGTTGATGGGCCGGTTACTTCATCTGGCCTATTGGCCCCTGAAACAACCATCGATTCGGTATTGGCCAATTTTGCGCAACCCGAAGCTGCGAATCAAGTGCAAACAGAGACGACAGCGCCAAATGCGGTTGCGCCGGCTGAGGTTTTGCCGACGGTTTTACCCGTCAAGTTAGACTCCGATAATCCTTGGGTTACGTTTGAAGTTCCCAAGCCTATCAAGCTCGATGCCGATAACCCTTGGGCAAGTTAGTGCAAAATTGGGGCGAGAAAATCATACAAAAGATATAAAAATGAGGTAAAAAAATGGCACAAGAAGTGAGTGTGAATGTTCCAGAAGGCATGGATGCCGAAGAGGCGATGTCGTTGCTTGATCACTTGCGCGAGCTGCGTGATCGTTTGTTTAAGTCTGCCTTGGCTTTGGCCGTTGGCACAGGTATCACCTCGATTTTTTACGCGCAGTTGTTAAATTTTATTGCCGAACCGCTGCGGCAGATCAACCCAAATGCTACATTGCCGGTGTTGATTGCCACCACCCCCTTTGAGGGCTTGTCAAATATTTTTACTGTGTGTGTAACGGTGGGGGCGGCGTTGGCGTTTCCGGTCATTTTGTATCAAATCATCGCCTATATTGCCCCGGGCTTGCTTGACCATGAAAAACGCTGGTTAAAAATAGGTTTTCCGTTTGCGCTCATTTTGTTTTCGCTGGGGGTATATTTTACGTGGCGGGTATTTTTACCGTCGGCCTTGCCGTTTTTGTTGGGCTTTTTGCCCGAATTGATCGATTCACGCCTAAAATTGGATGAATATATTCCATTTGTGATGGGCATGATGTTTTGGATGGGGTTGGCCTTCGAGATGCCGCTCATTATGTTTGTGTTGGCAAAAGCCAATTTAATTTCGGCGGCAGCCTTGCGCAAAAATTGGCGCTATGCGATAGTTGGTATTGCGGTTTTAGCCGCCGTCATTACCCCAACCCCAGACCCTGTTAACATGTTTTTGGTCATGCTGCCCTTGCTCGTGTTATATGTAATGAGTATCGGCATGGCTTATCTTGCCCGTCGCGGTGTCATGATTCCGGCTATGATCGACACGACTGAAAATATTGAAAAGTCTCAATGATAAAAAATAATACGCAACCGCGTAAACGCTATCACTTGGTTTCGTTGGGTTGCTCCAAAAACACAGTCGATTCAGACAGCATTGCCCAATTATTGAATGAATCGGGCTATAGTGGCAGCGAAACCGCCAAAAATGCCGATGTGTTGATTGTCAACACCTGCGGCTTTATTGGCCCAGCACGTGATGAATCGATTAGCACCCTACGCGATTTAGCGAAAAAGAAACGCAAAGGCCAGCAACTCATTGCGGCGGGCTGTCTTTCGCAATTATGGGGGCCGCGCTTGGCCCAAGTGGTGCCCGGTCTCGATGGCGTGATCGGTACGCGGCGCTGGATGGATATGGTCGATTTTATCGATGGAGTGCGTGGACGCTCAAAACCAGAGCCACTGTATCATTTGCCTACCGAAGCCGTAACCGTTGGCGAAGATGAAAAGGGCGCAATGCGCACTTCGGTTCAAGGGGTTAGTTCATATCTCAAAATTTCAGATGGCTGCCGCCGCCCGTGTGCATTTTGCACCATTCCAAATATCAAAGGCACGCTTAAATCGCGTCAGCCACAACTCATTCTAAATGAGGCGCGACAACTGGCCGATACCGGCATCCGCGAACTCATTCTCATTGCTCAAGACTTGACTGATTATGGTCACGATATTGGCTTGCGCGATGGCTTGGCCAATTTGTTGAATGACATGTGTGGCATCAATGGCCTTGATTGGATTCGTTTGATGTATGCCTATCCGGGGGCTGTCACCGATCGTTTGATCGAAGTGATGGCGACACAGCCTAAAATTGTCAAATACCTCGATATTCCGCTGCAACATGGCGACCCAAATGTGTTGCGCCGCATGCGCCGCCCCGCCAATATTGATTGGGTTTATCGCACCGTTGAAAAAATGAGGGCCGCCATCCCCAATTTATGTGTGCGTACTACCTTTATCGTTGGGTTTCCGGGCGAAACAGACCAAGAATTTGCAGGTCTGATGAAGTTTGTCGATGATTTGCAATTTGACCGCGTTGGCGTGTTCAATTATTCATTTGAACCCGGCACCCCAAGCGGCGATATGCCCAACCAAGTGCCAGACGAGGTAAAAGAACAACGCCGCGAAGCCCTAATGATGAAACAACAGCAAATTTCGCTGGTAAAAAATCAACGTTTTGTGGGCAAAACCATGCTGACCCTGATCGAGGGGCATGACGACGAAAAAGAATTGAGCGTGGGCCGCACCTACCGCGATGCACCAGAGGTCGATGGTTTGGTCATCATTGATGGCCTCGCGCCCATCGGCGAAATCGTGCCGGTAAAAATAACCGGTGCAATGGAGTATGATCTAGAAGGCACAGTAGAAATGGATGAGGGAAGAAAGATAAAGGATGAAAAGGACATCATGCTCCTCAACCCCTAATATCCTTCACCCTTTATCCTTTATTCTTTAAAAATGTCTTTGCTCGACCGCTATGCCCTTGAATGCAGCAGCCATAGCCCAGCCCAAACCCATCGCCTGGGCACACGCTTTGGCGAAGTGTTGCCGTGTGGGGTGGTTGTTGCCCTCACCGGTAATCTTGGCTCTGGCAAAACCCACCTTTCACGTGGCATTGGCGATGGTTGGGGGGCCGAGCAAGAATTACGCAGCCCTACATTTACTTTAGTCCAAGAACATCGCCGCAGTAAAGATCGTGTCCGTTTGTATCATGTCGATCTGTATCGTGTTGAAAAAGCCTCTGACCTTGCTTCGTTGGGTTTAGATGAGATTATTGAAGACGAGCAAGCGGTGGTATTAGTAGAATGGGCAGACCGTGCTCCTAACCTCTTTCCGCCGAATACTATTCACATTAAAATTCATATTATTAGCGATACCAAACGGCAAATATTATTTTCGGCCCCAAATGAGCAAATGTGGCAAATTTTGTTGTCGTTTCGTAAAAATGTATTTGGTGTATGAGTTATTTGTTAGCAATCGATACCTGCACGCGCCATACCAGCATTGCGCTGCGCGATGCGACCTCATTACGGGCCGAGCTTACGTGGGAATGTGAGCGTCATCATACCGCTGCCGTAACCGCGCGAATTAAACAAGTATTGGATGAATGTGGTCTTAAAGCTGCACAATTGGGGGCAGTGGCAGTGGCTTTAGGCCCCGGGTCATTTACCGGTGTGCGTTGTGGTTTGTCTATTGCCAAAGGCATGGCAGTGGCGACAGAATTAGGCGCAGCGGGTGCACCAACCTTTGCGATGATTGGCGTTAATGCCTTCGATATCATCATCGCGGCACAGCCTACGCCCATTGAAACCTCCGTTATCTATGCCCTGATTGAGGCGGGTCGTAACCGCGTGGCGGTACAAGCTTTTGACCCCAAAACCCAGCAGGCCACTGGGGCATTTGTGTTAAAAAGCCATACCGAGTTTATTGCCAGTATTGAGCAACCCGCTTATATTTGCGGGTATATACCGCCGCAACTTAGCAGCTTGTTACATATTAAAGTAGCCCCAGCGCCGCTTAATTTGCGCCGCGCCGGTTATTTGGCTGAATTAGGTTACGCGCGTTGGCAACGGGGCGCAATTGATAACGCCATGACGCTTGCGCCCATTTACCCGCCTGAAAACAATGCTAAATGAATTTACAACGATTATTCATTGGGATAGAGCACATTGGGCATTATGTCGTTCAAGCTCTCTCCCAATTATTAAGGGTATATTAAATCATGAATATATTTAAACAATTGTCCAGCCCACTTAATTTTTTGCTTGTTTTTATTCCCATTGCATTTGCTGCCGAATTTTTGCACTGGCCTCCAGTCGTAATTTTTATTACTGCGGCTTTGGCTGTTATCCCACTTTCTGGCATCTTAGGCGATGCAACCGAAGAATTATCGGGGCGGATGGGCGATCGAATTGGCGCATTGATTAATGCCACATTAGGCAATGCCGCTGAACTTATTATTACCCTGTTGGCATTACGGGCAGGGTTGTTTGATTTGGTGCGTGCCAGCATTACTGGCAGCATTATTGGCAATATCTTGTTGGTGGCTGGGGCTAGCATTTTTATTGGCGGCATCAAGCACGGCACCCAAACGTTTAACAAACGTGAGGCCGGTAATAATGCTGGTTTATTGCTCATGTCTGCTGCGGTATTAGCGGTTCCTAGCTTTTTTGCGGCTGCGATCGAACCAGACAAAAGCCGCGTCGATTCACTCAGCATCCTCACGGCTGGCGTGATTTTGCTGATGTATGTTGCCAATATTGTTTATGGTTTTCGCAATGCCAAACATGTGGCGAATGTTGAAGGGGCGATGCAACACCACCCAACCCATACCCCACTCATGACATTACCACAAGCGATTGCGCTGCTCATTGTTGCCACTATTTTTATTGCCATTATGAGCGAATTTTTGGTGGGAGCAGTTGAGCCGATGGTGAAACAAATTGGCATCAGCGAGTTTTTTGTAGGTATTATTTTGGTGCCTATCATTGGTAACGTGGCTGAACACGTGGTGGCGATTGAGGTGGCAGCCAAAAACAAGATGGATTTGAGCATGGGTATCGCTATTGGCAGCAGTTTGCAAATTGCGTTATTTGTTGCACCGTTGTTGGTGTTTATTAGCCTTGCCTTTGGTCAGGTGCTCGATTTAGAATTTAACTCGTTTGAATTAGTGGCCTTGTTTGTGAGTTGTTTGATCGTGGCCCATGTCAGTAACGATGGTGAAACCAATTGGTTAGAAGGTGTGTTGTTGATGGGGCTGTATGTTGTAATGGCGATTGCGTTTTACTTTTTGCCGATGGTGGCCGCACATCATTAATCATTTCTATCCACTTTTTTTAGAAATCGGGACATAGCGCCCAAACAACAATCCGGCTATTCTCGATGAGAATAGCCGGATTGTTGTTTGGTGAAAAGCCATTTCTATGCTGGTTTTGATCTAAAAGGGTATATGTGCATGTCATGTAAAGATCTCCTGCAAAATTGTGAAAAATAGTAACATGATAAATATCAAACGATTACGCAAAAAAGACGAGCAGTTTCAAACATTCATTGGAATAACAGTAAGTGAATTTGACCAGTTATTGGAAGCAGTTACACCTATTATGCCGAACAGCGAAAGCAACGCCTAAGGCCAAATGCCCCCCCGGGGGCGACCAGCCGGTTTAACCATGGAAGAGAAGTTGACCGTTGTATGAATGCATTTGCGATTGTATTTAACCCAAACCTTACTCGATGTTTTGTTTGATGTAGACGAGACAACCATAGCTATATTAGACAGATGATACTTTTACCACTTTCGTGGCTCAATCTTACAACTTGTTTCTTGAATTCTTCATCATAATTTCGTCGGGATTTCACCTCTTTTCTATTATCTCTGCCTCCATTTTTAGAGGGCAATATTAAGTATAATATACAACAAATTTAGACTTCTGAGCAGCGGATCGAGAAATGATGGTTCCGCTATCATTTTGACCCTTTCATAAATACTTTCAAAATTTAAGATTGCACCCTCTTGACATTCACGTTACGTCATAGTTTATGCTATAAACCGCTTGCAAGCGCGTAAATAAACATGTTGACTGTCAAAAAACTATCCAAATTGGCTTGCATTAACCC
>CAZLOF010000080.1:3743-11510 GCA_964560745.1 uncultured Thermoflexus sp. | reverse complement strand
TCATCATGGTGGGGTAAGGTTTGCCGCCGGTCAGGGCAGCGGCGGCGGCGGGGGCCAAAGCCGTTGGCGGGGTGACATCGGCCAACACGGCGTAATAGAAAATGAACATATCGGCGGCGGGTTCTGGCACGCCAATTTTGGTGAGGGCGGGCCAGATCATGACGCGGGCAATGATGTAGCTGGCGGTGACGGGTACGGCCAAGCCCAATACCCATAATGCCAAAGCCGCAAACAGCACGGTTAATAACACATTGCCACCTGCCAAAGCCACAATCGAGCCGCTTAAACGGGTGCCCAAGCCAGTTAAGGTAATGATCGACACGATCACACCCGCTACGGCGGTGGTCGAGGCAATTGACACCGTGCCTTTGCCGCCCGATTCAAGCATTTTTAGAATGGGGGCCGCACCGCCCTTTTGCCGCCAACCCTCAAAACAGGCCACTAATACAGTCACCATCATGGCCCAAAAAGCCGCGTTGGCTTCGCTGCGAATGTCGATATTGATGGGGTCAAGAATCGGGTTAATGACACTGCGCCCAAACCACAAAATGACACCAACGACAGCCCCAATCCCCAAAGCTCGTAACGAGCTGAGGCGTGTTTCGGGGCGCAAAAAGCTCAGCATAAAGGCGATGAAGATGCTCCAAAATACCGCCATATAGGCCGACATGCCCACCGCCATGAGAATGGCAACCGCAAATAACGAGGTGAAATGATAGCCATATTTCAGCGTCAACACTTTAAGCGATTCAGTTTGGGCCGCAACCGCTTGGGTCCCCATGCGCCGCGAGTCGGCTTCGATCATGAGAAAACACGACAAATAATACAAAATCGTTGGGATCATGGCCATGATCAACACATCGAGATAGCTGATCTTGAGGTATTCGGCGATGATGAAGGCTGCCGCGCCCAAGGTGGGCGGCGAGAGTGTGGCCCCGATACCCGCTGCCGATAAAATGCCGCCCGCCGTTTCTTTGTTATAACCGGCTTTTTTGAGCATGGGCCATGCCAATGCGCCCAAGGTGACTGTGGTGGCAACGCCGCTGCCGCTGACTGTGCCAAGCAAAAAGCCAGCCATCGTCACGGTGCGACCGGGGCCAGCCCCGCTTTTGCTTTTGCCGAGGGCGGCAAAGGCCCAATCTAAAAAGAATTTGCCTGCGCCGCTATATTCAAGCACTGCGCCATAAATGGTAAACAACACAATAAAAGTGGCGGCTACGTCTAATGGCACGCCAAACAAGCCTTCGAGCGTAAGATAATTTTGTCCAATAATGCGGTCGAGGCGATAGCCGCGATGACCAAAGAAGCCTTCGATTAAATTGCCAAACAAACCATAAAGAATAAAAACAACAGCAATAATGGGCAAGGCCAAACCAGTCGTGCGGCGGGCCGATTCGAGCGTCATTAAAATGGCAATCACCCCCATCACAATTTCGACTGGGGTCGGGTTTACAATCCGTTGCAGGGCGGCTTCGTAATTAAAAACAAGATAAAATAAACTGACGAGGGAACCGATGACACAGACAATATCTAAAATGGTGGGCGCTTTTTTGTCACGTTTGCCAAATGGATAAATGAGAAAACTGAGTGACAGCACCAAGGCTAAAAAGGTGGGGCGATAAACATACGTGCCGATGTTATATTGGGTCCAATATAGGGCATAAACGGCCAATAGCCCAGCAAAAATGCCGACAAAAAGCCGCCACCTGCCTTTTAAATCACGGGTTTGTGCCTCACTTTCAAATTCTTCGATTAGCTCAGTCACTTTCGCCTCGCTAATCACTTCGATTGGCTCAGCGCCATCGGCAGGGAGAGGGGGTTGGGGAGAGGATTGCATTTTGAAATTTAAAATGAAAAATTTAAAATGAAAAATGAAAAATTGGGGAAATCCATGATTCACCTCCCCAATTTTCCATTTTCCATTTTAAATTTAAAATTTATTTAATAGCGCCTTTCTCTTTATAGAATTTGATTGCGCCCGGATGATAGGGCAAGGATGAGCCAACCACGGCGCTTTGCAAGCTCAGCCCCTTGGCTTCGGCATGAACCTTTTGCACTTCGGGCAAGTTGTCGAAAATGGTCTTGGTGATGTTATAGGCCAATTGCTCATTCATGTTTTCATTCACCAATAACACGTTGCCAATGCCCATACCGGGAGTATCTTGGTCAAGGCCTTTATAGATACCCTTGGGTAGTGCAAATTTTGAATACAGTGGGCCATACTTTGCCACAATTTTGTCTACATATTGTGCCCCGTCGATAAATTTAACCTTGAGGCCGGGTGTATTGACCAAATCGGTGACGGCGGCGGTCGGCAAACCACCAATCCAGAAGAAGGCATCTAGCTTTTTGTCTTTCATGGCGTTCACACTTTCGGCTACGCTGAGGGCTTCACGTTTGATGTCTTTTTTGCCGTCTAAACCAGCCGCTTCTAACACACGGTCGGCTGCCACTTCGGTGCTGCTGCCTGCCGAACCGACCGAGACGCGCTTGCCTTTCATATCTTCAACTTTAGCAATGCCGCTTTCTTCAAGCGCAACAATATGCACAAAGCTGGTATAGAGGGTTGCGATGGTGCAGGCGGGAACCTTACCTACGTCTTTATAGACGCTAATGCCTTCTGCGGCTTCATAAGCCGAGTCAACGGTGCTCATTGCAATGTCAGCATCGCCTTTTTTGAGCAATTTCATGTTGTCTACCGAGCCGCCGGTTACTTCACCTGTAGCTTGGGTGTTGGGCATTTTTTCTTGCAAAATGCGGGCGAGGCCGCTGCCATAAGGGTAGAACACGCCGCCTGTGCCGCCTGTGCCAATCACCAAGCGTAGGGTTCCACTGGGCATGGGTTTGGTGGCTTTGGCGGCTGTGCAAGCGCCGCTAGCGGCATTGCTGCCGCTGCCCGATGAGGGTGCGGCAGTAGGCGCGGCGCAAGCCGCCATGACGGTCATGACAGACAATAATGCAATACTTGAAACTTGTTTTTTCATGTTGGTTTTCCTTCTTTATCTCCTTGATGTCGATTTGATATGAAATCAGACAATCGAATTATAAGGCGCATCTAAGGAAAATCAACGACTTGTATCAGGGAGATGAGATAAAAAAATCATAAATATTTATGCGCCAGAAATCGAGTTTCTGCAAGAAACCCGATTTCTAAGCGGCATTACTCAACCCGATTGGGTAACGCCGAATCGGGCAAAGAATCTTCACTATTAGCATCGGCGCTAACTTCAGAATCTTGCACTTGATTGACATCTTTAAAAATTGGGGTTAGATGTGAACGACCTTGGCAGCGATCAGCCGACCAAGGGGCTGAGGGGGCCATGACGACCGCGCATAAATCGAGCAATTGTGCGTCATAATTCACCCGCCAACCGGCAAAATCAAGCCAGCATTGGTCTATATTGGGTTTCATAGGCACACCGATTGCTTGTAAACGGGTATAAGCGGCATCATATTCGGCGCGAGTGATGCTGATAGGTTGCTGTGGAAAACTGGGGGCGGGGTGATATTGAAACCCAAATGGTTTAGCGATGTATTTGAGCGCGAGATAGCCATTGCGGATCATTAGATCAGCTTGGGGGTCGATTGGGATATCGACGCTGGAACGCACTAATGATGCCGCATCTAATATCGCCCCTGCGGCAGTGACCCATGAGCGATTGGGTTGTTGTGAACGAAAAAAGATCAATACCCCTAATGAAGTATGACTTTCCTCGGTTTCGGTAAACCAATCAGCCCATTTAAGCCACATGTTTGAGAGTGATGTTAAGGTACGCACCCGAAAACTACGCTCGATGAGCGTGACGGCCCAAGGTGGTGACCCAGCGCCGGCTTCAAGTGTGCTGACCAACAATTCACGCTTTGAAAACATCGAATAAATGGTGGGGATATAGCCAATGAGCGTGGCTGTAATCATTGTGCCACAGGCCGCCTCTAAAAAGGCCAACGCAAATTCGATGACATTGGTAGCGCTGACAAAGCCGAGGGTAAATAACGATGACCCACTCATCGCAAACGCAGCATAGAGGCTCTCGGCCCCCACGCCATAAAACATGAGCGTAAAGCCAATTTGTAAAATAAATAACAAGGCTGGCACCAAAATTAAGACCGAAATAGGGCCATATAGCGCCATTGTGGCATCACGGGCGCGGTAATCGGGCAGGCGCAACAATATAAAGTTAAATACATTGCGTGTGTGGCGAAATAAAAAGCGAGCGATTGTGTCATAGACAGCCCGCGGCAACACAAATGTGCGAATGGCGCTCAATAATGTGCGCATGACCAGCCATGCACCAACCCCAAATAATGCGACGCGCAAAATAATTGATAAAAAAGTATCGATCAACACACTACGATTCTATACTGAGTGTGGCTTAATTTTTGTCGAAATCACTATATTTTTTGGGTTTACCCCGAATGATTGAGAAGTCGTCATGATGGGTTATCACCTGGCAGGATGAAGATCGCCTAAAGCGCTTTAGGCGATATCTTCACCTCACATACCGTTTTACGCCACATTCTCAAATCATTTTACATTCTTTACCGTATCCTTATCATTGCTTTACCAAAGAATCTTAGAATTTGATAAACTTTGCATCGATATTGAGTGCGGCTTTAAAATGAGGTTTTCGCCGATTTCCTCAATTTTCACCCGTGCGAAATATAAAAATTTGGGTTGCGATATGCCGTGACCCTATTACCAGCTAAAACGAAAAGGAACTCAACCATGTCTGAACAATATTTAACGGCCAAAGCGCGTCCACCCTATGCCAAAGCCGCCGCTACTGCCAATATTCAAGATTACGACACGACTTATGCCGCCTCGGTTGCTGACCCCGAAGCCTATTGGGCGAAGGCATCTACCGAGATCGATTGGTATCAACCATGGGATAAGGTTTTAGACAGCAGCAATGCCCCATTTTATAAATGGTTTGTGGGTGGCAAAACGAATATGGTGCTAAATGCCATTGATCGCCATGTGGCGGGCGGGCGCAAAGACCAATTGGCTTTGATTTGGGAAGGCGAACCCTGTGACGCAGCCGGAAAACCCAAAGAGGTGCGCACCTTTACCTATGGCGAGTTGCAACGCGAGGTGAATAAATTTGCCAATGTGCTTAAGCTATATGGTTTGCAAACAGGTGACGTGGTTGCCATTTACACTGGACGTTGCCCCGAGCAAGCCATTGCGATGTTGGCTTGTGCAAAATTGGGCATTGTTCATAACGTGGTGTATGGCGGTTTGTCGGTCGATGCCTTGAAGAGCCGCGTTGAGGACTCGCAAGCCAAGTTGCTGGTGACCGCCGATGGCTGCTACCTCGCTAATAAAATTGTCGAATTGAAGCATATTGCCGATGAATCGGTGGCGCAATGCCCTTCGGTTGAAACGGTTATCACCATCCGCCGCACGGGCCATCTCAACAACAACCCCCAACCGGCTGGGGCCAAACAAGTATGGTGGGATGCGGCAATGGCGATTGCCAGCGCTGAATGTGAAACGGTGGCGTTAGATGCTGAATCGCCTTTCTTTATTATTTATACCAGTGGCAGCACAGGCCGCCCCAAGGGGGTGTTACATACTTTGGGTGGTTATATGGTCGATGTGCAACACACGCTCAAAAATGTGCTCGATATTAAGGATGGCGACACTCTATTTTGCACCAGTGATGCCGGTTGGGTGGTAGGGCATAGTATTGTATTGTATGGCCCGCTCATGCATGGCATCACTACAATTATGTATGAAGGTGGCCCTGCCATCCCCAACCCCGGACGTTGGTGGGACATCATTGAGCGCTATAAAGTGACGCTATTTTTTACTGCGCCCACCGGTGTGCGTGGCTTAATGCGTTTTGGCGATGATTGGCCAAACAAATATAACAAGCGCTCGATGCGTTTGATGGCCTGCGCCGGTGAACCGCTCAACCCCGAAGCATGGGAATGGTTTAATAAAGTCATCGGCGGCGGTGATACCTGTATCATCGACAATTGGTGGCAGACCGAAACCGCTCGTCCCATGATTTCAAATTTGCCAATTTTGCCGCTGAAGCCTGGCTCGTGCAACCGCGCCATGCATGGCATAGAAATTGATGTGGTAGATGATGAGGGCAATACTGTGCCCGCCAATGTCGAAGGCAACTTGGTAATTAAGGGGCCTTGGCCCGGCATGTTGCGCACCATTTATGGCGACCCAGAACGCTATGTCAGCCAATATTGGTCGAAATATGCCAAACAGGGGTGGTATTTGACCGGCGATGCCGCCAAATTCGACGAAGATGGCTATTTGTGGGTGATTGGTCGCACCGATGATGTGATTAAGGTCAGCGGTTATCGGCTCGGCACTGCCGAGGTTGAAAGTGCTTTGGTTTCACATCCACAAGTGGCCGAAGCCGCCGTCATCGGCTTGCCGCATCCGGTGCGCGGTAACGCCATTCACGCTTATGTTATCTTAAAGATGGGGGTTGAGAATCGCCCCGAATTGCCCGAAGAATTGCGGGCACATGTTGGCAAGGTGATGGGACCCATTGCTAAGCCCGAAAGTGTGACGATTGTGTCGCTGTTGCCCAAAACCCGTAGCGGCAAGATCATGCGCCGCGTATTAAAAGCACGGGCGTTGGGCGAGCCAGAGGGCGACACCAGCACCATCGAAGGCTAGCGCTGCCGGAGTGCCGCCAAAAACATGGCTTTGTAATAATCGGCATCCACCTCGGTCACGACATCACACTCGTAGGCCGAGGTGTGCCACCACTCGGTGAGTGAGGCGCGTTGATAAGCATTGCGGCGGTCAATGACCGTCATGCCACGAGTGGCTGGGCTGCCGCTCAACTCAACGGTAATGGGGAAACGCTGAATGTTGGCCCGTGTCGGGTCAATGGCGACGGCGACGGCCCCAGCATCGCCGATAAAGGCGTGATCACGCTTAAAGACTTTCATCACCGAAGCGCAAATGCGACCGGCAATTTGGGTCGGCCACGATGCTGAGTTTGTCATGGCTTCGGCCTCATCTTGCCGCACCGCCACTTGGCGAAATGGGTCGAGCGGGTAAAGCGTGATGGGTAGGCCGCTGCTCAAGACGATATGCGCGGCATCCGGGTCGCAGCGAATGTTGAATTCGGCGGTGGGGGAGGTGTTGCCAAAGGTGATGTGTGCCCCGCCCATGATGACGATACGTTCAATTTTATGCCGCAAGTGTGGATACATGCGCAAAAACACCGCCAAATTGGTCATCGGCGCAAGCGCCACAATCGTGACTGGCTGGCTGGCATCCGTGAGCAAACGGCGCAATAACTCAACCGCGTGAAAAGACACAGTGCTGCGCGGCGAGATCGGCAACCCCAAGTCGGCCATGCCATCGCCCCCATGCAGGCGGTCGGGTAAACGCACCACTTCCATCAAGGGGGTCAAACAACCCGCCGCCACCGGAATGGCGGGCGCACCAGCCACATCTAATATTTTGAGCGTATTGGTGACAATTTGGTCGAGGTAATGGTTGCCCGCCACACAAGTAATGCCAAGCACATTCACACTTGGGGTGCGGGTGGCGAGCAAAATGGCGAGTGCGTCGTCGTAACCGGTATCTACATCGAGAATAATATTCATGGGTCAATGGGGTGAAATTGGCAAATTAGGCAATGGCGGCAATGGCTTTACGCACTTCGCTTTCGTCTACATCACTGGTAATGACGAGATCACCCGGTTTGCGCAGCAAAATAAAGCGTAATTTGCCGCCGCGTTTCTTTTTGTCGTTTTGCATAATGTGCCAAATCGCATCAA
>CAZLOF010000080.1:0-3643 GCA_964560745.1 uncultured Thermoflexus sp. | reverse complement strand
AATTTGCCGCCGCGTTTCTTTTTGTCGTTTTGCATAATGTGCCAAATCGCATCAATGTCTGAGTTGCGTAACGAGGCATTGAGCTGTGATAATTTGGTGGGCAAACCGGCGCTGATCAATAATTCGCGCACTTGGTCGATCATATTGCGCTCGCATAACCCCATCGCATATGACAAAGTCACGGCACACATCATGCCCAACCCCACACCCTGCCCATGCAAAATTTGATAATTGCTCCACGCCTCGATGCCGTGCCCAAAGGTATGCCCTAAATTGAGAAAGGCGCGGCGGCCCTGTTCAAAGGGGTCTTCTTCAACAATACGGCGTTTTAGGTCAATCGAGCGCACGATGAAATTGAGCAAACCGGCATCTAACGACCAAGTGCCAGTTTGGCTCTTGGCTTTCTGTTCTTGGTTTTGCATTCGTGCATCGGTGTTTTTAAAACGAATCTCTTGAATTTCATCCCAAAACACGCCGCCATCGATGATGGCCGATTTAATGACCTCGGCCATGCCAGCGCTTATTTGCACCGGCGGCAGGCTACGCAGTACGCTCAAATCCATCACCACTAAATCGGGTTGTTTAAAGGCCCCAATCATGTTTTTGCCAAATGGGGCATCGACCCCCGTTTTGCCGCCGATGCTCGAATCGACCATCGCCAGCAAGGTGGTGGGCACTTGCACCAAAGCGATCCCGCGCATAAAGGTGGCAGCAGCAAAACCAGCGGTATCGCCCACTACACCGCCGCCCAAGGCCAAAGTTACGCTATTGCGTTCAAAATTATGGGCGGCAAATGAGGCATAAATATCTTCGACGGTGCGCAGGGTTTTATTTTCTTCGCCTGCCTGCATGCTGTGAATAAACGAACCAGTGCCGGTTAAGCCCAAAGCCGAGCGTACACGGTTGCCATAAGTCCAACCGACATTCGAGTCGGTGACGATGCCGATAGGGGCCGCCCAACCTTTGCCAGCCAGTGTAAAACCCAATTGGTCAATAAGGCCATCACCGATGACGATATCGTAAGCGGGTTGATCGGGGATACGCACCGTCACGCGCACTTGTTCGGCGGCATAAATACGCAATACACGCTCGGCTACTTCTTCGGGCGCTAATCGCGTGGTATCGACATGGTAATGCAAGGCTCGATACATGGGGGCACGCTCGCGCAATAGTTTTTCGACCTTGGCTTTGACATCGGCATCTTGCAATAACGGGCGGTCGCTGTCGCTAGTGCGCCGGATGATGGTTTCGGGTGTCGCCGTTAAACAAATGACTGTGCCAGCGTTGAGCAATCGTTGGCGGTTATTGGGGTCTTTAACCGCGCCGCCACCGGTTGCCAACACCAGTTTGGTGCGGGTGGGTTTTAAAATTCGCTCAATCAGCCGTGCTTCAAGCGCCCGAAAATAAGATTCGCTGTGACGATCAAAAATTTGCGGAATGCTTAACCCGGCTTCTCTTTCGATTTCGGTGTCGAGGTCAATAAATTCATAGCCAAGCCGCCGGGCGCAAATTTTGCCGACGGTGCTTTTGCCAGTGCCCATAAAACCAGCAAAAATTAAACGCTGATTTTCAGAGGTGCGGAGGGTTTCGTAGAGGTGGCTCTCGTCTGTCATGGTGGTCGCGGGGGCAAGCATACCAAATTATCTTGGTGCTGTCCGATTTTAACGGCAAAGTGGCAAAGTGGCAGAGTTGCAGGGGCGAAAAATTGCCACTTTGCTACCTTGCCACTCTGTCTTATCGCGCAATCGATTCTAGGGTCAGCAAGGTCATCAACACCCGCAATGATTTGGCTTGGTCGCTGAGATGAAAATAATAGCCCCACTCATCTAACAAACCGTGTTGGGTAAATGGCCGATGCGGCAGGTCAGGGTTGGGCACAGTGGGCAAAGTGCTAGTTGCCAAATAAAAATCGAGTAATGGCAATTGATAGTCGGCAGCCAATTTACGAATGACGGCGTTAATATACCCGCTAGGTGCGCCACCCTGATATTCTTCGATGCTGTCGGCCTTGGTTACCAATATTGGCAGCACATTGTAGGCAATGGCATGGTTGAGCATATTGCGCATATTATTTTCAAATTCGCGCCACGCAAATTTGTCGCCAGTGCCCAATTGAATAAACACCACGCTCGCATTTGACAAACGTAATTCACAGGTGAAACGACTTTCACCACTGGCGCAACTGGGGTGGCTAAATGGCATTACCATTTCGGCAGCGCTTAAGCCGCCCCGCACCGATACGCTGGCATTGGCATCTTGGCGGCGGGCACCGGCATCCCAACGCGCCAAAATATTGGGCAAATTGGGGTATGCGGCGAGGCCATACCAACCTAAACTGACGCGGTCAAAAAATTGTGGGTGTTCAGAGTTGCTATCGCCCGCAATCATAAACATTTGGGCATTGCGCCCATAGGCAAGGCCTTGGGCATAAATTTGGCGGGCGCGGGCCGATAGGCTGGGCAATCCTGCTGGGGCATTGGCGGGGTAATAGCTTGCGGCGGCGGGTGCGATATTAACAGGCCGCGCTGCCGTAGCGATAGGTGTCGGGGTTGATGTAACAGTGGGGCTGTTTACCGCTGCCGATTGGCCCACAATCGGTAGTCGCTCGATATCGATGCTAAGTGAGCCTAATGAGGCAAAAATCCATGTGTCGGGTGAGGTGTTGCGGTCGGCGCTCACGCGCAGCCAATCGCTATCGGCATTACGACCAAGAGCATAAAACACTTGCCCAGCGCTGGCGGTTGTCACCACGCGGTTGCTGCGGCTAGGGCCAGTGCGCACATTGGCTACGTCTACATTAATGGTAAACAATGCGTCATCGGCGGCCATGCTGGGGTGTGGTGCAAGCAAATGGAGCAATAGGCTTACACAAAAAATTCGCAAAAAATTCAGCATAGGGTTATATTATCAGCTTTTGTGATGGCAATTTTATGTTTGTTTGTTGTTTGCAACAGACTTCAATATCAATCATAATTATGCGTTACAGTTAATATCCTAAAAAGAAAAAGCGCAACATGTCATCATTGTCACCGTCGTCATCCGTTGCAGCCTATCGTTCACCGCGCGTTATTGTGTGGGTGGCGTTGGGGGTGGTATTGCTTTTTCATGGCGGCTTGCTGTTACAAGGCACCTATCGCACCACCTACGATGCCTATGTGCATATCTTTTTTGCCGATCATTGGCGGCGCAATTGGTGGGACCCTTGGGATACGCGCTGGTATACCGGTTTTTCGTTGACCAGCTACCCGCCGTTGTCGCAGCAGCTTATTGCCTTGGTAAGCATGATCACGGGTGACTTGCGGCTGAGTTTTGTGATTGTGCAGACGTTTGCCTTGTTTATGCTGACCTTGGGCATGTTTCGCTTTGGGCGATTGTGGACGCGCACCCCCTACGCCGCTGCATGGGGCACATTGCTCATGATCACTTCGACCGCCATCACCGAAACGGTGCATGTGTTTGGGCAATTACCGACAACCTTGTCGCTCAGCATGTTGCTTAATGCCTTGCCGTTTGCCCATCGTTGGGTTAAACAGGGCGGTAAGCGCTCGTTACTATTTGCATGGGCCTTGGTGGCGGCAACAACGGGGGCGCATCATGTCACGACATTGTTTGGCTTGGTGTTTATTATTGCGCCGGTGCTGGC
>CAZLOF010000079.1:0-11638 GCA_964560745.1 uncultured Thermoflexus sp. | reverse complement strand
CAGGTTGATGAATATTAAAAGGGATTTTAGATTTTTGTATACTGGAGATCGAAACACCTGTTTTAATTTATTTGTCAATTCGATTTTGACCTCATTTTCTTAAAAAACACATAGAAATAATATTGGATTTGATGATATAACTTTTAGATTGAAACAAGTGTAATGAGGTTTTTGTTTTGCAATTTGATAGGCAATTGCGGCTAGGTTAGCCGTTTTTTGCAGATTTATTTTTTTAAGTATAGAAATAAACAGAGAGGGGACATGAAAAAGCATCAAAATTTAATTGGTCTATTACAACGAGGTTTTACGGCGCTATTTTTAGCGATGGCTTCTTTATTTATTCAAATAGAGGTAGCGGGCGCTGCCCCTAATACTGAGCCAACACTAAAAACAAGCGTTGGTGCCCCAACCGGACGTTGGATTGAGGTTAGTTTGGCCCGGCAACGTTTAAATGCTTGGGAAAATGGCAAAATTGTGTTGACATCGCCTGTGTCATCGGGTAAAGCCCGCACCCCAACGGTGCGTGGCACTTATCGGATTTATGTGAAATTGGCGAGTACTCGTATGCGCGGCTGTTGCCCAGCCTACGACACCCCAGACGTACCGTGGACGATGTATTTTTACAGCGGTTATGGCATTCATGGGGCCTATTGGCACAACAGTTTTGGTGTGCCGGTTAGCCATGGCTGTGTTAATTTGCCGGTTGCGACAGCGCGGCGCTTGTTTAATTGGGCCTCGGTCGGCACAAAAGTGGTGATTTATTAAGCGTTAGTATAAAAACTGTTTTTATCAATACAAAAACCTCTCACAAAGCCCGCAACGAACACAAGGAAGGTATTTTTATAAACCCCTTGTGTTTTTTGTGAGCTTTGTGAGCGTCAAATCGCAGCGTTTTTATATAACCGCTAAGCCAAAATCGCTTCGATTTTGCCAGCGGTCATTTCGCGTAAGGCCAAATTAAAGGGTGCAAAATCATCGACAATAAATTCAAGCTCAAGCGTGATATCGGCGGCAAAATCTTCGCTAAGTATTTTGCCACGGTGTGCGGCGATGAGTAGTTTGACCCTTTCGTAGAGCGCATAGGGAATTGCTATTATGGCTTGGCGCTTTTCAACTTTTTCGCTGCGGGGCAATACTTCGAGGGCGGCTTTGATGGCATCGCCATAGGCATGAACCAGCCCGCCTGTGCCGAGGTTGGTGCCGCCGTAATAACGCACTACAGCCGCAACCACATCACCCAAGCCACTGCCTTGCAGCACCGCCAACATAGGTCGTCCGGCTGTGCCTTTGGGTTCGCCATCATCGCTGCATCCTTGGGTGATGCTTGCGCCAAACCCGACACAAAAGGCGTGGCATACATGGCTTGCGTCGGCAAACTCGGCCCGTATTTGCCGAATAAAGTTTTGCGCGGCTTCGACTGTATCGGCAAAATCGATGATGCAAATAAAGCGTGACTTTAAGATCACAATTTCGGCGCGGGTCTGTGCAGCAGGGATAGGGTAGCGATACATGGGAAGGAATTTGGGCTTTACAAGAACAATTCAAAATTTACAAAAATGAGGTTGAAACTGCTAAGGTAATTTGGGCGGCATAGTAAAAGCCCAGCACAATGGCACTATCTTGCACTGTATCTGTTTTAAACACAAATTTGTTGATCGACAAAATAAAATCTGAAACATAAAATAATGTGGCCCCCATCAGCGCTAGCACTGGCTGTAATGGCACACCCGCGCCATAATCTGCCGATGACACGGCGCGGTGTAGCATGATTGAGATCAGCGCGATGTAGAGCAATACGGGTTGTTTTAATTCGCCTAAATGTGGGCGCACATACCAAAAATAGAGCACCCCCAAAACCGTTAATGCTGCGCCAGCCCCGAGGTCGCGCCAAATATTTGATACGATGACAAGATAGCTTTGGGCGCTGAGAAAAGCCATGATGTAGCAGATATGCGCCAGCGCAAAGGCTATCATTCCCAACAAAAATGCGCGTGGTTGCTCATAAACCAGCGCAATATCGCCGATGAGCGATAACACTAGCCCAGCGCAAATGAGCAACGTATAGGGCAAATGGCTGCCGCTGATGGGTTGCGCTATTCCCAAAAGCGCCAACAATAGCGCAATAAAAGTTGCGCCGCCTTTCCAGAAAATACGTTTTTGTAAGGATTTTGCTGTTTTAGGTTGCGAATGTTCTCGCAAAAGCATGAACAGAAAGAGGATAACGGCGCAGGCCGCTAGTGTGTGCAGCATAGGTTTACATTGTAGCTAAAATGAAAAGGGTGTATGGGGCAAAACGACATTTGCGCAGGTTTTTATGGTGTGCGATGAATATAAATTGGGCTAAACCCTACATTGATTTGGGCATTGCCATTGGCGAAAGTGGGTAAAAACTGATTGCCATCGCGATCAATTGCACGAATGAATTTGGATTGTGGCACAGTGATGGTTTTGGTTGTGTTGTCGATTGCAAAAACGACCTCAACAACACTGCTGCCACGATTAAATCGATGTGCCTCGACCCCAGCCGTGTAATTGAAGGGCGCAGGGGGCAACGATACGCCGTTGAGCTGTGTAATAAGCGTTTTGTAGGCGGTAAACCCTAATATAGGTGTTTGGCTTGCATCTAATAAATCGGAGAATCGCCAACCAGCCCCAGCTAGCGCATACCACGCGAACCGCTCGACCCCAGCGCTGAGATAACGCGCCATCATGCGGGGGATGTGATCGGCCATGGCTACATAAAAACCGGTTTGTGGGGCAGGGTTACACCACGCTAAGGTGCTGCCGTCAAAGTCTTTGAAGGGGCAGCCCATCGATACCTCATTCAACCATAGCGGTTTTGTCAGGCCATAGGCATTTAGCGCCGATTTTAAAACCGAAATTTTGCCCTTAATTGGACCGTCTTTACTTGGGTCGGCGTTGGCCCAGCCGCCAGCGGGGGCGCTGCTGTAATCGAGCACTTGATTGTAATAGGTGAAATGCCCGTGAAAACCAATGGCATCAAAATGGGGGCCGGCCCCCACACTTAGCGCCCCGCGCAGAAATTGATCGGTATAACTGCGGGCTGGGTTGCCCTCCCAAATATGGGTAATTAGCCCCCCAATGACCACCTTGGCGCTGGGGTCGGCTGCGTGAATGGCCGCCCCGGCTACTTTAAGCATCTCGCCGTATTGTTTGCCGCCATAATAGGTTTTGTCATCGGCATTGCCCCAGCATCCATAAAATGAATCGGCTGGTACAGCGCGATAGTCGATATCGACCTCATTGCCCAATTCCCATACGTGTACATTAAATGCCGGGGTTTTGTAACGATTGACCAATGCTGTAAGAAACGCCGCAAAATCAGCGAGCCGATCGGCCCGAATGGCGCTGCATGTTTTGGCTTGGGTGGTTGCCCATAATGGCGAATCCCAAATTGTGACCATCGGGGCAATATTGGTTGAGGCCAAGCCGCGCAATTCATCTTCAAAATCGCTGTAAACACTAAAATCGATAGCATTGTCGCGAATGGGTTGGGCTTGACGCCACGATAAGCGGCGATGCAAACGAATTGAGCCAACGCCTAATTCTTGAGCACGCGCCAATACAATACTGCCGGGTTTTACATTTGCCCCAATTTCTACCTCAATGCCAAATGGGTTATTCCAATTTGCCAAATTTGAAATAGCGGGCATAAAAAGCTGGGTTGCTGCTTGCGTGGCATACGACTGCCCGCCGACCCCTTGGCTTATTAACATGGCTGTGCTAATAACCCCTAACCAAACCAATTGCAAACGTTTCATGGGATTAGTTTTATCACATCATTGGGTGGGTCGTTGCGTATTTTGAAGGCCAGTGCGGGTAAATAGGTTCGGCTGCCAATGCGCGGGGTACGTAAGGGGTAATTGTTATTTACCCATGTTAATGGGGTCACATGAATCGACTCTCCATCGCCTTGCACATAAGAAACCAGCCACGAACTACTATTGGGTATACGCACAAAATCGTGTGCCCAGCCAATTGTTTCATTATGTTCAGGTTGCCAAGGGCCTAAAGGTGAGACCGCCCAAGACCAAGTTGGCCCATTGCCACCAGTATCGTTATACATCATATAATACACACCCCCATTTTCTAAAACAAAAGGCGATTCTGGCATCGATTTAAGCGAGGTTTGAACAACTGCGCCCCAATCTTGCCATGTGCCCGTGATGCTGGCCGAGGTTGCCACCCCCACCACGCCACCACTCGTGTCTTTGCCAGTGTAATACAGATAATATTGCCCTTGTTGTTTAAAGATCATTGGGTCACGGTTATCAGACCACTTGTGTGCTCCTGCGTAGACCATATTGGTGTGATTTGGGCGAAACACCACCCCCATTTTTTGCCAGCTTTTGGGGTCGGTAGGATTTTTAGAGACCGCTAACATAATGCTTTGGGCTACATTGCGGTTAACGCCGGTGTAAAACATGTAATAGCTGCCATTTTCTTCAATCACGTGCGGTGCCCAAATCGCCGATTCGTCTGGGTCTCCATCTCCTCCACGAGAAAGCACACTGCCAAGGTCTTCCCAGGTGCAAAAATCGCGAGTGCGGGCATAGGCAAAATCGTGTTCTTTGCGCTCTTGAGTCGCCGATAAATAGACTTGAATCGCCGCCAGATAATAATAACCTTGAAAGTAGAAAATAGTGTGATCTTTTAGTTGGGTGTGCTGTCTAAAAAATGGTGTGGCACATTCGATCGCTGGTCCTGCGGTTGTCGATGCCGCAGGAATCATTGCGTTTGCACAAAGTTGCATCGTTAATGCAACAATAAAAATGGTTATATAGCCAATTGAGATCGGATGATATTTATTTACAGACATCCCCTAAATCTGCCAACCAAATATTGCGATCACGTGCATTGACATAAGCAATTTTTAACCCACCCGTGAGGGTCGATACAATCCAATCGCCGTTCCCAATTTTAAATGGCGAATCGGGCGCTGTTGGAATAAGGTTTTTTCGGCTTTTATTGACCATATCCAACATCCATAATTCGTTGCTGGGGGCGGTTGTTTGTAATGGAATATAAAGTAATTTATTGGGCGAACACCATCGATACGCCCCGAATCCTTCGATTGCCACTGCTTTAGGATTGGGTTCGGTTAAAGAAACCACATACATGCCATTTAGCTTTTCATTTTGGGCCTGCGCAACCATATACAGCATCCATTCGTCATTGGGCGACAATTGCACCCCACGGGTGCGCTCAGTTTCGACCAAATCACGAGTGCTGCCGTCTACAATCGATAAAATTTTAAAAGAAGTCATTGGATCGGTGCGGCGTGCCTTGCCACCGATGATGATGTGTTTGCTATCGCTCAGCCAACCTTGAAAACCGCCACTGTAAACCGAGGTCAATATTTTGGCTTCGGTGCCATCTGGGTTTGCAATATAAATATCGCTGCGCCGCACATCAAAATTGCCAAATGGCTCGGTGACTGACCAAATAATATGTTTGCTATCGGGTGAGAATGACACACTGCGTCGATCATTGGGGATCACCCATTTTTTATTGTCGCTAAGTCGTTTGATAATTGTTCGCCCCCCTTCAATATCAACCCCCAATGTCATGTCTGGGTTATAAGGGCCAGGGTGTGCGTTAAAAAAAACAGGTTCACTCAATGGGGCATTGAGTGCTATGCCATAAATACCAGTTGGGGCTTTTGCCGATGGTTTGTCTAAAAACATAACCTGCGTGCCATCTGGCGAAAAGAAGGGCTGTACACAACACTCGCCTTTGGTAAGCTGGGTATAAACGACTGCTGGCTTTGGGGTGGGCGACGGGGTTGGGAGGGCGGTGGGCGATGGGATGGGGGATGCCGTTGCTGTTGGGGCTGGCGTGGGGGCGCTTGTCGCCGCAACGGGGCTACTGGCTACAATAGCCGTTGGTATTGTTTGAGGTGTTGCACGTGCGCAGCCGCTCAACCCAATTAATAGCGCAATGCTTACTTGCCATCTTTTCATATTTACCCTCAATAATGGTTAATGGTTAATGGTTAGTGATTAATGGTTAATCATTAACCACTAACCATTAACCATTAATTATTTTGTGGTCCACTCTGGGGGTGGTGTAATTGTCGCGGCGAGGTCTGGGCCGGCATCGGCCAACCCACTGCTGCCAAAGGGGCTTAAAACTTTGACGTGCATGTCTTGGTGACACATAATTTGGCATGATAGCCGAACTTGCCCTAGCAAACCACGCTCGCTTAATTTAGCTTTTTCTGCTACTGTCATTTTGTCGGGTTCACCAGCCAAAAATTCAACACGGCATGTTGTGCACCTGGCGTTGCCGCCACAGCGGTGTAATGGGTCACCGCCATTGGCAATGAGTGCATTGCTCAAACGTGCATCGGCAGCGACATCTACTGTGCCTATCCCTTCAATTGTTAGTTTTGACATATGTGATCTTTATTCCTTAGATATTTGTTTGTGGACATTTGTCCACACCGCTTAAGTATAAGTGAATTGGGAAGAGGGTGATGATTGCCAGAAATTTCTCACCACCCCAATAATCGAAGGTTTTGCCAAAAGATGTAATCTTGACAAAAATACGTTTTCATCTTCTTCATCTTCACTGTTTATTGAAATGCCCCAAAATTTCATTATAATGACCTGAATGCATTCTTATGGCTTCTGAACCTAATCACAGCAACCCAGAAATTGATGTTGATATCGATATAAGCACCTTACAGGTCGCGTGGGTTGAGCCACCCTATATGGTGGTAATTCATAATGATTCTGTAACCACTTTTGATTTTGTAGAAAGATTGCTGCAATCATTGTTTAAGAAAAGCCCTGATGAAGCTGCCGTAATTGCATGGATTACCCATACCTATGGCAAGGCAATGGTCGTGGTGCGGCCACAAAGCGAGGCCGAACAACTTGCCCGTAAAGGTATTTTTGCTGCCCGGCTCGAAGGTTTTCCGTTGGTGTTGACGGCTGAGCCAGATGAATGATGCTGTAGGTAGTAGATAGTGATAGTGGATAGTAAAACAATCGTTACTATCCACTATTTTCACGATTAATATTCAATATCGACTTGACGGCGTGTGCCAGCGCTTTTGATAATGGCATCACAAATCACCGCATTTCGATACCCATCCTCAAAATCGGCAGCATGGGGCTGCACTGGCTTATTATTCACAATGGCATCAAAAAAATGGGCAAACTCATGCACAAAAGTATGTTCCCAGCCGATGATATGACCATGCGGCCACCAATTGCTCCAAAATGGGTGATGTGATTCTGTCACCAGCACTTTGGTAAAGCCTTGGGTGGCTTGGTCACCACTGCGCCAGTGCACCTCTAATTCATTCATTTGCTCTAGACAAAAGCGCACACTGCCATGTTCAGCATTAATCTCGAATGAATTGTGATTTTTGCGGCCCAAACAAAAGCGCGAGGCTTCAATGGTTCCGGCGGCCCCATTTTCAAATTCAAGCATTGACTGAAAAGCATCATCAACGGTAACTGGCTGAAGCTTGCCATTTTCATCTTTACGTTCTTTGATAAAGGTTTGCACATTCGCCATTAACGATTTTGGCTCGCCCACCAAATAACGGGCGAGATCGATCACATGTGAGCCAAGATCACCCAATGCACCGCTACCCGCAACATCGCCATATAAACGCCATACCATCGGGAAATTGACATCGGCAATCCATTCTTGCAAATAAGCTGCACGAAAGTGATAAATACGCCCAAGTTTGCCGCTATCGATGAGATTTTTGACCAAACGCACCGCTGGCACAAATCGGTAATTAAACGCGACTTGATGTTTGACCCCAGCCGATTTGACCGCGTTCCACATCTCCAGACATTCGGCGGCATTGCGGCCTAGCGGTTTTTCGCTAAACACGTGTTTGCCAGCTTTGGCTGCCGCAATATTTGGCTCGGTGTGCAAATTGTTTGGCCCCGCGTTGTCAAATACTTGTACTGCTGGGTCATCAATTAGTTGCCGCCAATCGGTGTAAGCCTTTGCAAAACCATAGCGTTTGGCCGCCTCTTTCACCGCATTTTCATTGCGCCCAGCAATTGCGGCTAAATGCGGAATCGCTACGGGTGGATACATCATGTATGGCAATTTTTTGAGCGCATTGGCATGTGCCTTGCCCATAAATGCATAACCCAACATCCCCACCCCAAGGGTGGGGGCATCGCCGGTTGCTGCCGGCCCAGCCATTGTGGTAAATCCTACTTCTGACATAGATTTTGAGTCGTCAGTCGTCAGGTTGGTCTTGAGCAACTAAGTAGAGCAGATTCCAAGTTGATAAAGGTTTTGCCGATTTCACGATCTCTCCTTCAAGCGTAGCTTGAAGGAGAGATCGTGAAATCGGCCTTTCATGTTTTAGGAATTTGCTCTATTATTGTCACCTTGCGTTATCTGGCTACTGACTACTGACTACAGACTACTTCCTCTCAAACGCCGCATCAAATGCGATGTTATTGCCCGGGAAATCGATTTTTTTGCAATAAGCGCAACTTTCGGTGGCACCATGCTCACGGTTCATCCCGCTGTCTTCCCATTCCACACTTAAGGGGCCGGCATAACCAATTTCATTGAGTGCGCGAATAATGCCTTCGAAGTTAATGCGTCCACGCCCAATACTGCGAAAATCCCAAACGCGGCGGCTATCGCCAAAATTGGTGTGACCGCCAAATACCCCCGCTTCTTTGCCATATTTGCTCCAATACACATCTTTCATATGCACATGGTAAATACGATCGCGGAATTTGCGAATAAAGGCGATGTAATTCACGCCTTGATAACCAAAGTGACTTGGGTCGTAGTTAAAGCCAAATTCTGGGCGGTTGCCAAGGGCTTGGAGCGCACGCTCGGCGCTGGCGATGTCGAAGGCGATTTCGGTTGGGTGCACCTCAAGCGCAAAACGTATGCCATTTTGGCCAAAGGTGTCGAGAATGGGATGCCAACGCTCGGCAAATTCGGCGTAACCGGCATCGATCATGGCCGGTGTGACCGGTGGAAACGAGTAAACCAGATGCCAAATGCCACTGCCGGTGAACCCATTTACCACATTGACACCCATCATTTTGGCGGCAATTGCGGTATTGGCTACATTTTCGGCGGCCCGCTTATTGACACCGGCTGGGTTGCCATCGCCCCACACACTGGGCGGCAAGATAGATTTGTGGCGCTCGTCGATGCGGTCGCATACGGCTTGGCCGACCAAATGGGTGCTAATTGCAAAACACTTTAGCCCATGTTTTTCGAGAATATCTTTGCGGCTTTGGATATAACTATCGTTACTGAGGGCTTGTTCCACATCAAAATGATCGCCCCAACATGCCAACTCAAGGCCATCATAGCCAAAGCTTTTGGCTTTTGCAGCCAGAGTCTCTAGAGGCAAATCAGCCCATTGTCCGGTAAATAGCGTAATAGGTCTTGACATGATTTTTTAATTAAGAGGTAATGCTGAAATTACGATGCAACAATCCTCGCAGGGGATCGTTGCATCGTAATTTTAGTGAAAGTTGTTTTATTCTTATCTTACCAACGCGGCGGTTCGCGGCGCTCGTCACGATCACGGGTAGATGACCCATGTCGATTGTCGTCGTCGCGATTGGGAGGTGGGCCGCGTCGATCATCCCGGAATCCCTCTCTTTGCTCAAAATCGCGGCGTGGAGGGCGGTCATAGTCGCGGCGGGGTGGTCGGTCAAAATCACGGCGCGGGGGGCGATCAAAATCACGACGCGGTGGGCGGTCATAATCGCGGCGGGGTGGGCGGTCGTCATAATCGCGGCGTGGGGGGGGGGCATCGCCCGTCGCACTCGTCGCGGTATCGGTGGCTGGTGTTTCACCCGTTGCATTGGTTGCATCGAAGCGAGCTGGGCGCTTTTGTTGCTCGGTGGATAACGTGTTTAACATTGGCACCAAACGGGTTAAGAAATTTAGGCGTTGTTCAAATACGGTCTCGTCCAGCGTTTGGCGTAATTTGTAATAGAGGTCGCGGGTTTCACGACCATAACCCAACGCCGATGCATAGGCTTTGTTGCGCTGGCTAAAGTTGCTGGTTTGCGAAAATCCATGCACTAAACTTTCGCTGATGCCGCTAATGGCACGTAATAATTGATCGGAAACGCTTTGGGCTTTTGGCGTATGTGTAATTTCATCGGTGTCTTGCCAAGCAATATCAAATAGATATAAGGCATAGCGATATGCTTTCATTTCCCACATTTCATCGCGTTGTAATTGTTCTGGTACTGTTGTTTCCCATTCTTCATATGTCATGATGCTATATAGTTTACCAGTGTGCATAATAACTAAATGCCACGGCTTAAGCCGCCATCGACCATTAAAATAGTGCCGCTGATATAGCTGGCAGCAGGCGAAGCCATAAACGCACAGGCGCGGCCAAACTCAATCGGCTCGGCTACCCGACGCAGGGGGATGGCTTGCCCACGTTGTTTTAGTTCCTCTTCAATACTGATGCCCTTCTTTTGGGCCGACGGCCCAGCCAGATCGAGAATACGATCAGTGGCAGTCATGCCCGGGCACACCACATTCACCCGAATATTGTCGGGGCCAAGCTCGTGCGCCAATGATTTGGTTAAGCCAACCACAGCCATGCGCAAGCTGTTGCTGAGAATGAGGCCATCAAGCGCATTTTTTACGCTGGCCGATTCGATAAAAGTGATGCTGCCGCCGCCTTGCGCTTTCATGATTGGCACGACCAGCCGCGCCGAACGCACCGCCCGCATTACGATGAGATTGATGGCATTGGCCCATGTTTGCTCATCATGTTGCATAAAGGTGCCGCTGGGCGGCCCACCAGCATTCGACACCAAGGCATCAATACGGCCGTATTTTTGCATTGTGCTTTGAATGAGGTGTTCTAAATCGTCTAATTTTGAGGCATCAGCAGGCGCGGCCCATATTTCAGCGCCGGTATCGGCACGTAGTTTTTCGGCAGTTTTATTTAGCTCAGCTTCATTACGCGACGAGATCACAACTGTTGCGCCTTCTTCGGCAAATACTTGGGCGGTAGCGCGGCCTAAGCCTTTGCTAGCTGCCATTACGAGGGTTACTTTGTTTTTGAGTCCGAGATCCATGATATGTAGTGTAATGCAATTTGTTGCGCTCGTATTTTGTTGTGTACTGTCTTTTTGGGGTAGGTTTATCCCGGGCTAATCATCAAACCCGAAATGAATTCGCTATAATGGAAATATGTATGAGAATAATATTGCTTTAGCCGACGAGTTTATGCTAACACAACAAAAACAGGCTTTGATTGACGAGATTACAAATGCGGGTTATGTTACTTTGTCGGTGGCTGCGAAAGAGGAAGGGATACCGCTTTCGACGCTGTCGCAAGCGGTATCACAATATCGGGTTCCGGCGTTACGCATTACGGGGGTTAAGTTTGTTCGTTGTCAAGCCGTGCGTGCTTATTTTAGGCCAAAGCATCAACCCAATATTTGGCATAGACTAATTGCCGAAGGGGTTATTACTGATCATTCAATTGTTGCCGAAAAGATTTTTGATGGAAAGAAGGCTATGAAAGGTCTTCGAGGGGGGAAGAAATCTAAGGGGGTTGTAGGAGTTGTTACATCAATTGATGGAAATAATATCACTTTGACTTCAAAGGATAATACTGTAT
>CAZLOF010000078.1:6141-11705 GCA_964560745.1 uncultured Thermoflexus sp. | reverse complement strand
CACAATAATGCCTTCGACATTACGCCCTTGAAAACTACGCACAATTTCTAATTCACGCTCTTTATCTTGGGTTTCGTTACTGGCAATAAATAGGCTATAACCACGTCGATTGGCCTCGATCTCAACTTTTTGGGCAATATCGCTGTGAAAAGGGTCACTAAAGCGTGTAACCACCAAGCCCAACGCCCCGCTGCGTTTAGAAACCAACCCCCGCGCTGTAAGATTAGGGGTATAACCATGTTCACGCGCAATCGTCACAATACGTTTACGGGTTTCTTCGCCGATGCGACCCTCGTTGCGCAGGGCACGGCTCACAGTCGGGTAACTGACACCAGCCAGTTCGGCAATTTTTTTGATAGAGATGGTTGCTTTTGTCATGACCTAGGGCAAACGTTTGCGCAAGTTAAATATAACACTTGTGTCTGTTTTTGTCAATTGCCACCTCAGCTTAATATTAAAAACGCGGTAAATTTTCATAATATTTGCGCAAATAAGTGATAATATTTGCGCAAATATTATGAGCAAAACAACACAAACAAACACAAAGAAAGTGCGGGTGGCTATTATTGGCGTTGGCAATTGCGCTAGCTCGCTAGTACAAGGCGTGCAGTTTTACCAAAATGCTGCCAACGATGCCTTTGTGCCGGGCTTAATGCATGTGCAGCTTGGCGACTATCACATTCGTGATATTGAATTTAGCGCAGCTATTGATATCGATAGCAACAAAGTGGGCAAAGACTTGAGTGAGGCGATTTTTGCCGCGCCAAACAATACCTACAAATTTAGCCCTGTGCCAAACTTAAATGTGCCAGTGGCACGCGGCATGACCAACGATGGCTTAGGCAAATATCTATCGCAAATCATTACCGAAGCGCCGGGCGAGCCAGACGATATTGTTAAAATTTTGCGCGAGACTAAAACCGATGTAGTGGTGAATTATTTGCCAGTGGGCAGCGAGAGTGCCACAAAATGGTATGTTGAGCGAATATTAGAGGCCGGCTGTGCTTTTGTCAATTGTGTGCCGGTGTTTATTGCGCGTGAGCAAGACTGGGGCCAGCGCTTTGCCGAGCAAAAGTTGCCCATCATCGGCGACGACATTAAGAGCCAAGTCGGGGCCACCATTTCGCATCGCGCCTTGGCGCAGTTGTTTGTCGATCGTGGCGTGCGCATCGACCGCACCTATCAGCTCAACTTTGGCGGCAACACCGATTTTATGAACATGCTTGAGCGTGAACGGCTTGAGTCGAAGAAAATTAGCAAAACGAATGCCGTGACCTCAGTCGTGCCCTATGACATTCACAGCAGCAATGTGCATGTGGGGCCAAGCGACTATGTGCCTTGGCTAACCGATCGCAAATGGGCCTATATTCGGCTAGAAGGCACAACTTTTGGCGATGTGCCATTAATGGCAGAATTGAAACTAGAAGTATGGGACAGTCCAAATTCAGCCGGGGTGGTGATTGATGCAGTGCGCTGCGCCAAAATTGCGCTTGATCGTGGCATCGGCGGGCCGCTATTGGGGCCATCGAGCTATTTTATGAAATCGCCACCTGAGCAATATACCGATGACGTGTGCAAACGCAAGGTCGAGGAATTTATTAGCAAATAGATTTGGCAAAACCAACGCCGAAATCACGATGTAATGGGTTGGCTCTGCCAATCCATTACATCGTGATTTCGGCAAAAAATTGTTTTAAGAAAAGCCGTCTTAAAAAACAAAAGACAAGACGAACATACCGGCTAACAAAACCAATGCTAACGCGCCGGTCTTTTTTAAGTCGCCCAAGACCTCGCCATATTCGGCTTCCCAATTTACGGTCACGTTTTTTGCCGATAAGGTATTTCGGGCTGGGGCAGCCGCAACCCGTGCCGGAGCGTTTGTTGCCAACGCTGGGCTTGGGTTAACACTGTTGCTCGATGTGTTTGTGATTGTATTGAATGCCGAAGCTGGCAAGTTAGGTCGTCGTGATTTTTTTGACATACGCGGGGTAAATCTTACCACGAGCACGAGGGCAAATTACTCATTCTGCTCTTTTTGCTTGCGTTTACGGCGCAACAATTCGGCAGCGGTGGCCGCCGATTGTGGCTGCTTGGGTGCATCGGCCTTTTGTGGCGCAGGTTTTTGCACCGCCGTGTTTTCATTTTCAATCAACGACGATGACGCAGGTTGGGCGCTTTGTGCTTGAATACGAGCGCGATTCGCCGCAGACAAATCTGGCGCACGTGGCGCGGCCCCCGCTTGAGCTGCATTTGAGGCGCTTTCAGCGCGGGCTTTAGCCGTCATCAAACGCGGCAAGGGCCGATCAGAGGTCGCCCCCACCCCAGCCAAGGCCGTTGTTGGACGAGCGGCTTCATCGCGCTTAAACAATTTGCGCAAACTAGTTCCCACCCGCCGCACACCAATATCAAATGGCAACAGCAAAGTCGCCAACATCATCAAAAAGGGGGCTAAGTCGGTGCGTGATGCGGCAGCCGGTGCGCTCAATTCAAAGGCTTGGGCTGGTGAGGCCAGCAATTCGCCCCCGCCCAAAGCCGACCACGTTTTAAGCAAATCTTCACCATTGACATTGGCGGGCGAATATTCATTTGAATAAGGCTTAACATAAGCAAGGGTGGCATCCCCCACACTATCGTTCACTTCACTTGGGGCAACCCGCACAAAATAAGAACCAGATTGGTCAAGGTTAGCCTCAGCCTCGTAGCGCCCGGGGGCAGTTTGGGCCAAGGGCACAAGCTGGGTCTTGCCATCGGCATCGATAACAGTGGCGTTGAGTTTCACTTCTTCATTGGCGCGGGCGGTGGGCAAATCAGCCACAATCATGGTTTGGTCGCCACGTTGCGTCACTCGCGCCTGCACCGCCGATTCGCTGCGGTCTAAGATGGTCCAACGGATGGTTTGCGCCCAAAATTTTGGAAAATCGGGCCATTGCACCCACGAGCGCCCCCAGCGCCCGGTAGCATCTGAGGTAAATGCCACAGCACGGCCTAACCCATATTGCCAAGTGGTTAGAAGTGGGTCTTCTTTGGCTTTTAATAATACTTGGGCACTGGGTTTGGCATTGCTGGCAATATAACCCTGCAATTGTGGCACTTGTTCAATCCCATTCAAAATAGCGCTGCTATTGGCTAGTTTGGGGAAGAAGGGTTCTTCGACGATATAACTGCGTTGGGCAACTGCGGCTTCTTCGGTAAAAATGCTGGGCAAGTTGGCCGCACGGTCAGTAAAATGATAACGACCTTCGCCGATACGAGCCATATCTTTCAAAAAGCCAATATCGCTGCCGTCGCCAATCGCCACGACGGTCATTACAATGCCTTTCTGCCGCATCCGCCGCGCCAATTCACGCGAATTTGGTTGGTGTTCGCTATCGTTGCCATCGGCTAACAAAATCACAAACTTGGTCAATTTGTTGGTATTGTCCAAAATTCGCTCGGCCTCAAGCAATGATTCATACACATAAATGCCGCCGCCGCCAGTGGCGATTTGTAAAATCTTTGGGATGTATTTGGCGCGGTCGCGGCCTGCAAAGGGGCCGATCACATCGACTGGCTGGGTGTCGAAGGCAATTACGGTCAGTTCATCGTCATCATTGGCAATTTCAGCCACACGGGCGGCGGCTTCGTCGGCGATGCGCATTTTTTCAACCCCGTTTTCTTTTACACCCATGCTGCCGCTTTTATCCATCACAATCACCATCGCCACCGATGGAAAACGCTTGGGGTCTTTGACTTGGCTTTCAACTGGCAAGGTGTCTTCGAGTGGCGTTTTAAAATAACCACCCACGCCAAAGCTATTTGGCCCACCAATGGCAATCAAGCCGCCACCAATATCGCGCACATAGCTTTGAATCGAGGTCATGGTGCGTTGCGATAAATCGCGGGCTGGCACATTGACCAACACAATGGCCTGATATGCCGCCAACGATTGAATTTCGCTCGGCATGGCGCGGGGGGTCGTTTCTTCATAATTAATACCTGCGGCGGTTAAGGCCACTTTTAGATTAACGGTTTCATCGGCCAAAACACTACGCCCGCCAAATTGTTGCTGGGCTTGGGGCGGTGGTGACACCAACAAGATACGCGGCGGGCCGCCAACAATGACCGAGGCCGCCAATGCGTTATTTTGTGGGGTAACATCGCGCTCGGGCGTGAGTTGCACCCGAAACGAGCTAAACCCAGCGCGGGTGGCGTTGGCCCGTATCGTAAACTCATTTTGCCCACTCAACAAATTGACAGACTCTTGGGCCACGATGTCGGGGCCAGCGTAGACGGTCAACTGAGCGCGTTGGGCCGTATTTGAGCGCACACTGATGCGCAGCGGAATGACTTGCCCGACCGAAGCGCGTTGGGGGGCTTCGACGCGATCAATAGCGGCATCGGGGCCTTGCACACTCGGCAAAATAACCACATCGAGGCGGGCATTGGTGGCTTTGACCAAGCGGGCGGCGGCATCGGCATCACCGGCGGTTTGTTTGCCATCACTAAGCAACACCAAACGGCGGGCGGCGTCATTGGGTAATAGCGATAACCCCAGCCGAATGGCCGATTCAACATTGGTTCCCGCCGAGCGCACTTGGCTGCCTAGGGCGGCTAAATCGCGCCCAATTGACAAACTTTGTTCGATTTGGGCATCGCTGCCAAACACCACAACGGCGGCTTGGTCGTTGCCGTCAATGCGCATGGCCTTCATGGCATCACGCACATATTGCACGGCTTGCTCGCGGCCTGTTGTGCCGACACTGTCTGAGGCATCAATCAGAAATGCCACTGCTAATTTATTGTTGCGGCTAATGGTGTGCATGCCAGCCAACGCCAACACAATGCAGGTTAAGATAGCACTACGCAAAAACAAACTAATGGCCGAGACAGAGCGACTGCTCGGGTTATAGAGCGTTCGTGTCACTTTGCCACGCCCAAAGCGCCGCAAACGCGGCAGGGCAATGATGATGCTAATTGGTAGCAGCAATAGTAAAAACAGAAGTGTTGGCTGAAGAAAAGAGATGACACCCATAGCCTTGTATATGAAAGATTATACGTATACAGGTGAGGTATGAATGAATTTACAAAGTAGCAGATTGATAGCGCTGATATACTCTATCTGTAGCATCATGTATGAACCTCGTCTCGAAAACCCAGCAGATTTCGTCATGGATGTGCCCGATTGGCAACAATTAGAATTGCTATCGAAAATACCTGAGGAACAGCGCATATCAACAATGCTTGCAACAGCAGAATGGGTATTTTCAGGGATTCGTGGCGCATTTTCAATACGATTCCCACAACTCTCGCAAAATGCCATTAATATGCGTACGTTGGCATATCTGACATCGCTTAAAAATATAGATATAGAAGAAATATCATGAGTTTAATTTCTTTTTATGTGGAAGTGCTAAATGCATTAAATAAAGCGAATGTTCCATATATGATGGTTGGGGCATTTGCCGCCACACGTTATGGGCTAAATCGAGCCACATATGATGTAGATATTATTGTTGATTTCAAAGAAGAAAATATAGAATCATTTGTTGGTCAATTTCCGTCTCCGCGCTACTATGCAGATCCAG
>CAZLOF010000078.1:0-6131 GCA_964560745.1 uncultured Thermoflexus sp. | reverse complement strand
GAACAAATTCAAGAAGGTATGAAACTAGGTATCATGTTTAACATAATCGATAGCGAACGTGGTGCCAAAGCCGATCTTGTACCATTATCACGCGAGCCTGAATATCAAGATGCTTTTAATAGACGCATAAAAAAAAGCTTTAAAGATGAAGCTGGGCATATTTTCGATGCTTGGTGTGCACGTCCCGAAGATATTATTATCGGCAAATTAATGGCTTGGAATGAAGGTCGCTCGAATAAACATCCTAATGATATTACCGCAATGCTTATCTTTGATTTTGCAGGATTAAGCGACATCACAATTGATTTAACTTATGTCACTCAACGAGCATCAAATATTAGCTCAGAAACACTTCAGCTTTGGCAAAAGCTCATCGAACAATCCCATAACATGTTAAAAACAAGAAAGTAAAAATCACAACAACTATGAAAAACAAGCTCACACCATTCAGCCGAAAACCCATTTTGGCGACTTTGCTGATGGCATCGGTGACATTTAGCATCACCGGCGCTTACACAATGCAAGGTTCGCCATCCACCGCCGCCGTTACAAGTGCCGCCCCAAAAGGTGAGCTTGATGCCGATGGGCCAACCCCACTCAATAAAATAGCCATTGACAAGCTGATTAGCGAAACCGGCGCAAACGTAAGCCTGTGGCGAGCCACCGGCACAGCGCGATTTGTGCGTTTTGATGACATAAACGCCGAAAAAATGACACGCAGCTTATTACCCGCTGGCAAAATTGTGGCGCGTGATTTGGCTGATTCATTTTTTGCGCGTTATAGCGAGGCGTTTGGCATTAAAGATACCGCCCGTGAAATGGTATATGACACAGAGCGGGTAGACACACATGGCACGACGCGGGTATCGTATAACCAACTTTATAAGGGTGTGCCGGTGTTTGCCAGCAAATTACACGCCCATATCAATGCCGATGGTAAATTGGTCGCGGTCAATGGCATTGCCATCCCCGATATTACATTAAATGCGTCGGCCAAGCTCACGGGGCAACGGGCGGGTGAGTTGGCTGTAGCTGAAGTAAGCAAGCAAAAACAAGACACAGACGGCAAAGCCCCGGCAGGGATTCATGCTGGGTCGCCCAAACTTTATGTTTTTCGCAGCAATTTAGTCCAAGGCACTGCCGGGCTAGATTATTTGGTGTATGAAGTTGAAGTCACCAATCACGCCGATGTGCATGAATGGCTATATGTCGATGCCCATAGTGGCAAGCTGATCGAACAATTTACTGGCATACATCACGAGCGCAATGTCAATGCAACCGATGCGCCTGTTTCACTCAAGCGCGAGGTCTATGAATCGACTGTTTCGGCCAATTCGCGAATCTGGAAAGAAAATGATGCATTGCCTTTTGTCGGCACAAATAACGACCAAACCCGCGATGTCAATAGCTTGATCACAACCGCAGCACAGACCTATAGTCTGTTCCGCAACACCTTTGGCTGGGCGTCGTTTGACAACAAAGACTCGGTGATGAAGATGCTGAATAACACCAGCAAACTACGCTGCCCAAATGCCCAATGGAACGGTGAATATACCCAATTCTGCAATGGCGTAGCCGGTGATGACACAGTTGCCCACGAATGGGCACATGCTTATACCCAATATACCGATAATCTTATTTACGCATGGCAACCCGGTGCAATGAACGAGGCTTATTCCGATATTTGGGGTGAAGTCGTTGATATTTTAAACACACAAGGCAAAGATACAAACAATATTGGCCCACGCAGCGTGAATGGCGATGTCTGTTCGATTTACACCACACCTTTTCCACAACTCACCGTTCAATCACCGGCTGAAATCGCTGGCAATTTAATTGTCGGCAGCGCCGATTTTGGCCCCAAGCTTTCGCTTTCGGGAATTGGCGGCGAAGTGGTTTTGGCAAATGATGGTCAAGGCGGCAGCGCCTTACCGCTGAATAGCACGATTGAAAACCGCGCCGATGCCTGCACCCCACTCATTAACGCAAGCGCAATGGCAGGCAAAATCGCGTTGGTATATCGCGGAACCTGCACGTTTGTTGAAAAAACCAAAAACGCCCAAAATGCCGGTGCCATTGGCGTGATTGTGATGAACCACGCCGAAGGCGGCGACCGTGTGCTCAATATGTCGGGTGAAGATGCATCGATCACGATCCCGACTGTGTTAGTAGGCTATAGCGACGGGGTCAATATGGTAAGCCAAATTGGCGCCGGCAAGCCTGTCAATGTGCGCATGTCGCTAAGTGGTGGGCAAGAGCGCGATAACACCTACCGTTGGTTAAGTGGCGAAGACGACCCAGCCATTGGCGAAGCGATTCGGGATATGTGGAACCCAACTTGTTACCGCGACCCGGGCAAAGTATCTGACAATGAATATTGGTGCGAGGCCGGAGACAATGGCGGTGTGCATCACAATTCAGGGGTAATCAATCACGAATTTGCCTTATTAACCGATGGCGGTAATTACAACGGGCAAAATATTCGCGGCTTGGGCTTAACCAAGGTCGCACATTTATTCTGGCGCGCCCAAAGCGAATATCAGGTGCGGGTATCTGATTTTGCAGATCATGCCGATGCGATGGAACAATCGTGCAAAGATTTACGCGGCAAGCCGCTCAATGCGTTGAATATTGCCAATGATGTGAGTGTATCGGGCGAAGTGATTAACGATGACGATTGTGCCCAAGTGAAAAAACTGGCGCAAGCCCTCGAATTACGCAAAGCACCTAGCCAGTGTTTGTTCCAGCCATTATTGGCTAAAAACGAGCCACCCATGTGCACCGATCGCAATGGCCCAGCCAAAACGATCTTTAACGCCGATTTTGAAAACAACCCAATCGTAACGGGAACCCTGAATATCCCCGCAAGCGCCTGGACCATCTCATCGACCCAATATTACAGCGGCTTCCCGGTGGTCAATTGGGCGTGGACAGGCAGCAAAGCCTTGCCAGATAATCGCGCTGGCAAAGGCGTGTTTGCCGATAACTTCATCGATGAAGATGGCAATTGTTCAGAGGATGTCGGCGACTCGACCCGTTACATGACCCTGCTCAGCCCAATTATTACACTGCCCACGAGTACTACCGCCCCGCAATTGTCATTTAAGCATTATGTCATGACCGAGTTTGAATATGACGGCGGCAACTTAAAAATTAGCGTCAATGGCGGCGCGTTTAAACCCATTGCCCGCAGCGACTTTACCTTTAACCCCTATAACACCCAATTTAAAACTGGCTCGGCCATGTTGGGTGAAATCGGCTTCTCTGGTACCGACTTTGGCAGCGTAAAAGGTAGTTGGGGCCAATCACGAGTCAATTTAAGCAACTACGCCAAACCCGGCGATAAAATTCAAATTCGTTTTGATTTTGGCACCGATGGCTGTGGTGGATTAAACGGCTGGTATTTAGACGATGTTGAAGTATTTTATTGCGAAAATCAAGTCACTGCCCTACCGATCAAGGTCGCCCAAGACCTCATCCCCGCCGATGGCAAGACCTTTGTGCCGGTCACGGCAACTGTGCGCACCAGCACCGGGCCAGTGATCAATGAATTGGTCTTGCTAACCTCAGGTCGCTTTATTGTGCCACTCAGTGGTATCGATGAAGTGCCGCCCGTCACCACCACCGCCACCGGCAAGGCTGACTTTAGTTACGATACCAGCACCCATGCCCTCACCTACAAAATTGAAGCCAGCGGCATCACCAGCGCCACCGGCATTCATTTGCATGTTGAAGATGCGGGGGTGAATGGGCCAGTGGCGATCAATATTCCCGTGCCGCCCTCATTCCCGGCCAAGCCCGCCACCGGTGTGTTGAATTTGACTAGCTTAGGCGAAGTGACCTTGCTCACCAATGGCTTCTACCTCAATATTCACACCCCCCAATATCCAAATGGCGAATTGCGTGGGCATGTGGTCGATGGACACTTTGTCAGTGTGCTATCGGGCCGCGCCGAAGTGCCCGCCAACCAATCGGCTGGGCGCGGCAAAGCCAGTTGGACCTATGATCCGATGACCCGCAACTTGTTTTATTGGGTCAATGTGACTGGTTTGCAAAACATTACAGCAGCGCATATTCATCGCGGTAAAACCGGTGAAAATGGCCCTGTCGCTTACGATTTGTTGCCTTCGGCCATCAAATTTACCTCAGATGTGCCGCTGCAAGGCATGGTAACACTGAGCAAAGAAGATGAAACCCGTCTGTATAACGGCGAGTTGTATATTAATGTGCATAGCCAAACCATGCCAAGCGGCGAAATTCGCGGCCAAATCATCGGCGGTATGGCTGGCGTGAGCGATGCCAACGGCAATGTGGTCGTGATGGTGAGCGCCGTCGGGCCAATGGGCAGCATCTCAGCCATCAGTGCCGATGCACGTGGCAGCGCTTCGCTGCTCAGCCCATCATTACGTTATCTGTTCCCACTATTGATCGGCGGGGAGTTTAATATTCCTTAGTCTGGTTTAGGGATAAATTTGCCTCACCCCCTAAAAACAACGTGACGAGTTGCAGAATTCTGCAACTCGTCACGTTGTTTTTAGGGGTCATATCGCCCTCATTTCCCAAATTGTATACTTTACCCAATGTCCAGCCCTCGCCGCCCCGACAGCCATCACGCCCACGATGCCTTCTTCAAGCAAGTCTTCTCCCAACTCGCCCATGCCCGCGAACTCATCCAGCGTTATGCCCCGCCCGAGGTGGTCGGCCTGCTCAACCTCGACACCCTCGAACGCATGGAAACCAGCTTCGTTGATGACGAACTCAAACAACATTTTGCCGACCTCGCCTTTCGCGCCCACACCATAGCCGGTGGCGAAACCTATATTTGTCTGTTGTTTGAACACAAAAGCTACCCCGAACGCTGGGTGGCCTTGCAACTGTTGCGCTACATTCTGTTGGTATGGGAGTTTGAGCACAAACAAGGTCGCAAAAAACTGCCGGTGGTATTCCCGCTGGTCGTGTATCACGGTCGGCAAAAATGGCGTGTGCGGCGCGACCTTCACGGGTTGGTCGATCTAAAGGATCTGGCGGATTTGGCCCGCTATGTGCCTTCGTTCGAATATCATTTGTTTGACTTGACCGCGCTTGATGACACGCAGATAAGCGGGGTTGGGTTGGTAGACGTGGCGCTTGGCGCGATGAAGCACATTTTCGATGCCCGCATCTTGCGCGTGATCGAGCAGATTTTGCAAAATTTCAGGGCAATGCCGGTCGATCAGCGTCGGGCGGCATTAGAAGTTGTGCTAAGATATATCATGAGTAGTGCCGAAACGTTGGACAAAGGGCAATTTGTGCAACTGGTTGAAGACAGCAAGTATGACATTGAGGCAAGGGAGGATGTGATGACCTTAGCACAACAGTTGATTTTGGAGGGTGAATTACGTGGCAAGCAAGTGGGGTTGCTGGAAGGCAAACAAGTAGGTTTGATAGAAGGCGAACTGCGTGGTAAACAAGTAGGGTTGCTGGAGGGTAAACAAATGGGTTTACTCATTGGGCGCATGGAGGTTGCCTTGCGTCTATTTCGCCGCAAATTCAAGTCTGTGCCAGACGATGTCACTCGACTGTTAAACCACCTCAGCGCTGACCAATTGGCTGACTTTGGCGAAGCCATCTTGGATTTTGCCAGCATCGACGATGCGCGGGCTTGGTTGGCGGCGTTGCTCACCCCAAAGCAATAATCGATGGCATTAACGCCCTGCCGTGTATTTTGGGTGCGCCCAATAAATGCCCAAAAATAAAAACGTATGAAAACGCCTTCATACCGCGTCAATAACCACGATATGAATAATCAAGCAATCAACCAATCAACCCACAACCCACCCACCCCGCCCGCCACCCAAACCATTGCCACCTTAGCGGGCGGGTGTTTTTGGTGTGTCGAGGCCGTGTTTGAAAATGTGCGCGGGGTGAGCAAGGTCGAGTCTGGCTTTGCGGGGGGCATGATGCTAAACCCAACCTATCGCCAAGTATGCAGCGGCGAATCGGGACACGCCGAAGTCATTCAAGTGACGTTTGACCCCAGCATCGTCAGTTACGAAGAACTGCTGCTCGTCTTTTTTACGGTGCACGACCCCACCACGCGCAACCGACAAGGGGCCGATGTCGGCACACAATACCGCTCGGCGGTGTTTTAT
>CAZLOF010000077.1:11444-11714 GCA_964560745.1 uncultured Thermoflexus sp. | reverse complement strand
CTGCAAACTCGTCATAGGTGTTAAATGAGCCATCACCCGGGCGGGCGTGTAAATGGGCAAAATCAACACAGGGCAATACGCCCTCAAGCTCGCGACACCAGCCAATAACCTCAGCGAGCGTGCCTAGCTGGGCACTTTTGCCCATCGTTTCGGGGCGCAAAATTACGGCAATGCCCTCAGTTTTAAGAATAGATACAACCTCGGCTAAACGCGCCAGCCCAATTTTATAAGCCTCGGCTGGCGTTTTTTTCATATATGCACCCGGGTGAA
>CAZLOF010000077.1:11083-11434 GCA_964560745.1 uncultured Thermoflexus sp. | reverse complement strand
CCCGCGCCGCCATCAGCAAACGCTCACGCCCAGCCAACCACATTTCTTCGGTTTCGGCATTAAGATTAATGAAATAAGGCGCATGAACACTTATAGCCACCTCATTTGCGAGCGCAGCCGCCTTAATTTTGGCGCAAGTGTCGTCGCTTACCCGCACACTTTGCACCCAACCCAGCTCAAGTGCGCTCAAATTCAATTCACGAATACGTTGCACCCCGCCAATACTACCGCCATTTGCCGCTGCACTTTTGGGTATACCCACCGTGCCAAAACGCAGGGGGAGATCGAGATGGGTGGATTTGCTCATTTGTAGTTGATAGTTTAGAGTTGATCGTTAAGAGTTGAATGAGT
>CAZLOF010000077.1:8632-11073 GCA_964560745.1 uncultured Thermoflexus sp. | reverse complement strand
TCTGGATGTAAATGCGGGGACTATCAACCCTCAACTCTCAACAATCAACTTCTTTCTTCCCGTTGCCATTTGGCAAAAACAACCAATGAAATATACCCCATCAGCATCATGGCCGCGATGAGCAGTGAAAATGCCAACGGACGGGCATGGGTGCGCGGCGATAAAAAGGGGGCGATGATGTCGCCGAACAATTCCCACGGCTCGGCCAGCACATCCCAACTGTTCCAACGCAAAAATCGCCCAAGATAAACCCCAAAGCCGGCCGCGGCTGATGCGCCAATAACAAAAAACCAACCCGATAACCAACCAGCGGCTCGATTTACCCAATCGTGCATCAGCCATAACGATAAAAAACCAAGCATGGCCCCCAGCCAAGCAAAGCTAAACATCATGACGATATCGAGCCACAAAAAACGATTTTCGGCAACCGTGCGCAAATGCACCAAATCGGTCACTAAATAGGGGGCATTTGGAAAAAACAACAACCAAAGCCCGGCAAAAAACAAGGTTAACAGCGGCAACCGAGGTAGACGATGCACCACATAAGCACAAAGAAAAGGAATCCACGCCAAAGCCAAATTCCATAACAAAAAATGATAGGCCAAACGCCCAGATAACGCCGCACGCACGAGGACAAGCGCCAACACAAATAGCGAGCCACCGCCCAGCACGGCAAAGGCCGCCAAGGCCCGTCGGCTTAGCCAACGGCGCGGCTGCGACAAGCTGAATGTAGTTTGAAACGAGGATGGATTGCGCAGGTTGAACATCAAGTAGAGAAGCATAGTCGATACGACAAAAAACTGCCTGACGTTTCACCCACGTCTGCACAGCGCCCATCAGGCGATTTAAGATTCTGCGGCAACCAATTCGGGCAACGCGATTGGCAGCCAACCGTAGATGCGTGTGCCAAACCCGGGAACAGAATCGATATGACAATCGCCGCCGTTACTTTGGGCGCGATTTTGCATAATGGTCAACCCATAACGCCCCTCGACACGGGCTTGGGCTGGGCGGTCTGGCTCAATTCCACAACCATCATCGTTAATCTCAAACTCAATTTGGTGCGCAGCGCAGTTAATGCGTAATGATGCGGTCAAAATTGACGCGCCAGCATGTTGAATGGCGTTATCGAAGGCTTGTTGGATGATACGATAAAGACTCTCGCGTTGCAAGGCAGTGGTGTAATTCACGACCTCCACATCACAATGAACCCGCACCATCAAACCACTTCTCGCCGCCACACGGCTTTCGAGAAGACGCAACGAATTGGCAAAATCGTGATCAATCGTGATAGGCGACAAACTAGATCGCAAACGCCGTACCAATAACGATTCGCGCCGAATCTCGTCTTCGTATTGCGCCAGCAACTGCTCGGCCCTTGCGTCATCGCCTTGGCGAGCGCTTTCGAGCAAAGTTGCCATATAAATAGGCAACCGACCCAAAAATTGCTGGGTGCTATCGTGCAATTCGCTGCTAATGTGTTGGCGCTCGCGTTCTTGGGCCTGGGCAATCTGAAAAGGCAAGCGTTTAAGGGCGTTAAGTTGCTCATTTCCCAATAGAATTAGCGCCACATTACTGGCAATCGTATCTAACAAATGCAAGTCTTGGGCATGAAAAATAGGTTCGTCGCAGCGTTTGCCAAACGTAAGCAACCCCAAACAACGTTGGCTAGCTTGCAATGGCACATAAGCCGACATTGACTCAAACAACCCGAACGCACTGCTAATATTAATGGGGGGCACTTGCTCGCTCTCACGCACCCACGCCTCAGTTTGCCAATGGTTTGGCAAACTGAGTTGATTGCGTTTCATTAAATAAGGTTGGCTAACAGCCTCATTTGCCGTCGCCAATGCCGCCCACGTGCCTTCATAGCGCTCGTTTTTCGCCCCCAATAACTCAAAGGTCTGGTCAATCTCGTGCCAAGACCAAATGGCACAACGATCCAGCGCAGATTCTTTTGCAATGGTTTCAGCCATCTGTTGCGTATTCATTGGCTGATGCAAATCTTGATGGCGTGTAATTAACACTTGGCTAATTTGTTGCGAGATCAACTGCCAGTTAAACATACGCCACATCCAACCCTGATTTTTGATTTGAAATGACGTGTATTCGGTCAAGACCAAAACAACAAAAAACAAAGGAATAATCGGCGCGATCCAAAATTCATTGTCTACCGATACAAAACGCACAAGCAGATCAATCACCGCAGCAAAACAAAAAGACATGATCATGGGTGCGGTAAACACAAATAATGAATCAAGTGAGTGAAAAGTTTGATGACGCAAAATGATACTGGTAATAATCAACCCTGCGACCATGTAAAACGGGCGAAAGTTATATTTGATGCGATTCATGCCATAGAGTAATTGATTAAAAAAATCAGAAACCTGCGGTGAAAACAAATTTTCGTATGATGGCAAGTAAATCGTTAACCAATACAA
>CAZLOF010000077.1:0-8622 GCA_964560745.1 uncultured Thermoflexus sp. | reverse complement strand
CGTCCCCAAAACAGCAAAAATAGGGATTGGTATAAAAGCTAACCTATTTAAAGAAGAATATTTTTTATACCGCCACAAACTTCTTATCGCCCAAACGACAAAGACCAACACCACAACTAAATAAAAATTTCGCATGACAGCTAATGTATTTAGTTCCCATTGTTTTGCAATATCTGGGTGCAAACCCATGATGCACGCAATATAAGGCGCGGCAACGATTATCGCGGTCATGATTGCAAACACACTTGCAATACGCAGCCAGCGTTCGATCTTTGGGATTGGGCTAGGAAATGCTAACAATAAAGCAATGATAGGAAACCAATAACTGCCATGCACAAAACGCGAAACAAGCTGAATAATATGATCAATTGGCAACGTGGGCGCATTGGCATAAATCACCGAGCTAGGAATACCGCGATCATCTTGCCGCAAAATAAAAAAAATGGCCCCAATAATCGCGGCAACAGCACGCCAATCAAAATTTTGGCGCGTGTTTAATATACAAATAGCCAGCAAAAAGCACATCAAGGCTGGCATACCAAACTGAAAAACAAGCTCTATATAACGCAACCATGAAAATAGCTGGATGGGCACAACACTGCTACGCACTTCGGTAGCAGATTGATTGGGTAAAACATACGAAACAGTGACTTCTGTGCGCCCGGCCTGCCATGCCTTCAAAACTGGGTTAGAAACGCCATTCACTGGCTCACCATCCACGGCAAGAATACACGTTCCCGGTGGGAAAATCTGCACATTTCGCCAAACCGAAGGCGTTGCCGGGTCAACCTGATAAAGTTCCGATGTCCAATTGCTCAGGATAACCCCAAGATAAGGTTGCCCCACATCCAACATCAAACGCACATATACAGACAACACAAACGCCGCAGCAACGAATAAACAGACTCGCAAAAATTTACGCATAGATGCAACAATCTTTCAATTGCGCTAAACCAACCAAAGCGCCTTTGCCAATAATAACACCGTGTCTAAATGGGGTGGAGCCTCATTTAAACCCAGCTTGCTCAGCAAACGGGTTTTGTGGGTGTAAATGGTTTTGGGGTCCAAATTCATCTGTTCGGCAATATAGTTGATCTTTTGGCTCGCAGCCAAACGCTCGGCCACGATACGCTCTTGTGACGAAAGTGCCGACAGGTTTGCTAAAATGGCCTTCACCCAATGTGATTCATCTGGCGGCAAATTGGCAATGACATAGCGCTGCCATTGAGGCACATCCACTACATCCGGGTCTATTACCCCACGCCCTTCCATCGCGTCATACAACGAGCGCATCAGGTGCGAGATCGAGCGGCCTTTTAGCACATAGGCAATACCACGCATTCCGATACGCAACAAATCTGAAAATTCGCCGCCAAAATCATCGTGTGCCGTAAACAGCACCACCCCAAGATGTGGGCTGTGATGTTTAAATTCGCGGATCAACGTAATACCACCACTGGCTTGCATTTTGGGGCGTGCCAACGAAATATCTTCGGGCAAACGAGCATCGATGATCACCGCAGAAAACGACATGATTTTGAACAACTGGCGGGCCGTCACCATATCTTGCGCGGTCTGCACCTCATAGCCTTTTGACACCAAATATGTCTTTAACCCCTCTAAATTAAAGGCATCGTCGTCTATTAGCAAAAGCCGAATCTGCATCCCCATCTCTCATCCCTCCAATGATTATAAAATCACGACCACCTAAGTTAAAAATAGAGGAACTGCCGATATCACTATCCCCCTTCAAGCTACGCTTGAAGGGGGATAGTGATATCGGCGAAAACCACATTTTTGTGCCTTTCTTAGTCTATATCTAACTATCACTACCCTAAAAACAAAACTACTGTCAGGGTCAAAATGTCGGCACAATAATTTTGACATCAGTTTTATCTCAATAAGCGCTATGATAACGATTGCAGTGTAGCATTATTAGACGCATTGTCCTAAGGAAAAATTCTGAATGTAATCGGAATTTTTCCATTATCTACATCAAAAGATGCATACAATTTCTTGTATCCTTTGATAGTTCATAAATCGGTCAACATCACATTATTTACCGCAGCATACTGATTTAGATCAAAGAGGCAACGAGGCGAGCAACAATTGGGGGATTGATGGTCGCCTCGTTATTTTAGCGATAATAAGCCCATGAGTATTAAATCGGGCTGGCAAGGTCGCTTTTTTGAAGATTTTGAAATAGGTGATGTCTATCAACACCCATTAGGGCGCACTGTGTTGCCTGTAGACAACAGTTGGTTTACATTATTAACCCAAAACACAGCTCCTATTCATTTTGATGCGCATTATGCAGCACAAACCGAATTTGGCAAGACATTAGTCGATAGCACGTTTACTTTGGCATTGGTCACCGGGCAAAGCGTGACCGACATTTCACAAAATGTATTTGCCAATTTAGGCTGGGATGAGGTGCGTCTGCCAAATCCTGTTTTCGAGGGTGATACGATTTATTCACAATCCGAGGTCATCACGAAGCGCGAATCGAAATCGCGCCCCAATGTTGGCATTGTCGAGGTTAAAACCATCGGTTATAACCAAAATGGCCTCACCGTCATCACGTTTCGGCGCACTGTTATGGTGTTTAAGCGTGGGCAAGCACCAGTCATACCGCGCATTCAGCCTACAAATCGATAACCCACCCCAGCCTCAGTCAAAAAATGTTTGGGGTTCGCGGGGTCAGCCTCAAATTTTCGGCGGAGTCGCCCCACATAAACACGCAAATATTCTGCTTCGTCGCTATATTCATTGCCCCACACCCGTTGCAATAACATCCGATGGGTCAGCACTTTGTTGGCGTTGGTCAACATTTCGAGTAATAACGCATATTCGGTGCGGGTTAATTTAACCTCAGCACCCGACTTACGCACAATGCGGGTCTCGATATCGATCTCGACATCGGCAAAGCGTTTGAGGTGTAATGGCGTGATCGAGCCAACCGGCGACCATTGCGCCCGCCGCAATACGGCCTGAATACGAGCCAGTAATTCTTCAACCCCAAAGGGTTTGGTCAAATAATCATCGGCCCCCAGCCCAAAAGCCGCAACTTTATCACGCTCAGCATCTAAAGCGCTTAATACAATAATCGGCACAATCGATTTTTCGCGCACACGGCGGCACACCTCCAGCCCATCCATGCGCGGCATCATCAAATCAAGAATGAGTAACCCAAGCTGATTTTGCTCAAAAATTGCCAAGGCCTCTAACCCATTGGCTGCCTCAAATACCCGAAAACCGCGTGCCTTGAGGTTGCGGCAAATAAAATCGCGCAGGTTGGTTTCATCTTCGGCAACCAAAATATTCGTAGACATCTTCTTTGTGATTTTGGGGTTTAAACGGGCAATGAAAACGAGACGGTCGTGCCGCTGGCATTGCTATCGACCCAAATTTTACCGCCATGTGCCACCACAAAGGCGCGGCAAATGGCTAAACCTAAGCCCGTGCCACCCGAGCGTCGCTCAAGCCCACGCCGAGCGCGATAAAAACGCTCAAACAAATAGTGTAATTCTTCGGCAGCGATACCCGGCCCATTATCGGCAATGCTGACAATAACTTGTCCATGCTGTGCTTGGGCCGTAATTTGCACCCAACCGCCACCATATTCAAGTGCATTTGCCAACAAATTGCGCAATACCACCTCGATCCGGGCGCTATCAACATCAACCTTGGGCAATTGGTCTGGCAAGTTTTTTACAATTTGGTTACTACCAATTTCAACCCGTTTCAAAGCGCGATTCACTAATTCTGACAACGCATAGGGGGCGCGTTTTAACGCCAACAAACCGGTTTCTTGGCGGGCTAAATCGAGCAAATGATTGAGCAATTCGGCCATGCGGTCAGCTTCGTCGCTAATTGTGCCAAGAAAATGGCGCTGATCGTCAATTGACCATGTAACATCATTTTGCAACAACGTCGAGGCGTTGCCTTTGATGGTAGTCAGCGGGGTGCGCAATTCATGCCCAACCGCCGCCAGCAAGGTTTGTTTGTCTTCAACCGCCTGACGATACAGACGTTGATTTTCAGCCGCAACCTCGCGCAATCGCTCATCACTGCGCTCATACAACACAGCGTGTTCCCATGCCAATGCCGCATAATTGGCGAATGTAGACAACAAATTCACCTCATTTTCACTAAACGCCAATCGTGCATAACGCGCCACGTGCAACACAATCCCGCCCACATGTCGGCTAAGAATGGGTATGGCCAAAACCGAGCGAAACCCCTCTTTAAACGACACCAGCGCAATCTCAGAAGCCTCATCTTCGGCGGTAATTTGCACCGGCTGACCAGTGCGAAAAGCCTTGGCCGAAGGCGAAACCGGATCATCGACTGCCACATCGGTCATGCGAATAAACGGCTCGGATCGCCCCTCGCTGGCAACCACCCGCAACCGCTGCGTCGCATCTTGGGCCAACACGGCAGCGGCATCCATGCTCACCAATTGGCGAGCGGCATTGATGATGGTTTGTAACACGGTTTGGGGTTCGAGTGTGCCAACAACGGCCCGTGAAGTAACCAACAACGTATTCAATTCGCCAATATGATCGGCGACACTTTGCTCTAGGCTGCTCAGCGAATGGCTAAGATCGCCGATTTCATCACTGCGTAACAATGGCGGTGGGCGCAACCCACCCACACCCTCAATATTCATGGCGCGGTCGCCAATTTGGGCGCTATATCTGTGTGCCAAGGTTTGCAATGGCCGAATCACCCGCCGCATCAGCACCACCCAAAACATCACCCCACCCAAACCAAACAACAGCGCCGCCAGCCATAGCCATGTATTAAAGCTATTCAGCGTCGCCAAAGCGCTTTGGGTGGGGCGGCGCACAATCACAGCCCAGTTTTCGCCTTTAAGTGCCGTGGTGCTTAATAACCAGTCATCCTGATTCACATCAACAAAACGCTCGGTGCATTCGCCACATTCCAAGGGTAGCCGTTCACCTCGGCTTGGGTCTAGCTCCATTCTCCCAAAATCAGACGAGGCAATGAGGGTATTGTTAGGTGTTGATAGATCGACAATATGAATGAAAATCTGATCATCGCGATTGCGATGTTCTTGGGCCAAGGCTTGCAGCGGCGAATTAAAGCGTTCGACCGGCACATTAAGCGCCATCATGCCATGAAATTTGCCAGCAAAATCATACAGCGGCAATGAAATGACGACCACGCCTTCGAGTGTGGTGAAATCGAGGCCATATTCGACCAACACCCCATCTTTGCTTTTGGCCTTGGCATTTTGAAAAGTGGGTTGACGTGAAAAATCTTGCCCGATGGTGGCGGGGTATTCTGGCACAGCCAGCCGCATTACCCCAACCTCATCGAGCCAATAAATAACCGAGGCATCGCGATTGGCATTTTTAAAATCGCGCAACAAGGCTCGCATTTGGTTAATGGCATCAGCGTTACCTTGTTTGGCGCGGCTGGCGAGGTCGGTAATGCTGGGGCCTTCGGAGGTGACCAGCCGAATGATGGTGGTGCGGGCGGCAATAATCCGTTGGCTGGCTTCACGCGCCACAGCTTGGGCCAAGGCAAGATTATTATTTTGGGTGTCTTGCCACAGTTGTCGTTGCACCAGCACCCGAATAACAACCCCGCTGCCCAACACCAAAGCCACAAACAGCAAATAGATGCCGAGTAATTGGGCAAGCAAAGACCGCCGAAACCATGCGAACATTGGATCTGTGATTTTAGCTTGATTTGAAAACCAATCATGCGGTAAAGGTAAAATCACACAACTAGCGTATCAGGTTGTAATTTGCAACCTGCAACTTTGCCACCTTGCCACTTACAATTTTTTACTAAACAATTATGAAACTCGAAGGAACAACTTATATTAACGCACCGCGCCCAAAGGCATATGAATATTTGACCGATGCCAACTTTGTGGGCCAATGCGCCCCGGGGGTCGAGAAGATCGAAGAACTTGAAGCCGGCAAAAAATTCCGCGTCGTGGTCAGCGTCGGCTTTGGCATGGTCAAAGCCACATTCAACACCGATGTCGAATTTCTCGACAAGCGTTTGAACGAATATGCCAAAATTAAAGCTGTAGGCAAAGCCCCCGGCAGCGGGGCCAATGTCAGCGCCGAGCTAACCTTGACTGATGCGGCCCAAGGCGGCACAGACCTGAAATGGGTAGCCGATGTCATGATTACCGGCACAATCGCAATTGTGGCAAACCGGCTGATGGGCAGCGTGACGCAAATGATGAGCAAACAGTTTTTCGACTGCGCCAAAGGCAAGATCGAGGCGACGCAAGCCTAACGCCCCGCCGCCATATTTTCAAACAAGGCTAATTGGCTGGTGGGGCCGAATGCAATAAGCAAAGTATCAGGCACCAGCAACGCCTGAGCATTGGCTTGCACCAACCGCAACGCCTCATTTGGCAACGCATAGGCCAACATAGTGATGCCAAACTTCTCAAACAAGAGAGCATGAATATCGCCAACGGTTTTGCCAACTAACGGTGATGTTGCAGCCAGATGCACTTGATCAATCAGCAATTCGATGCCAGAGGCATGAGCAATCTCGTCAAGGAAATCGGCGACTTCGGGGCGCAGCATCATCGTCACCATGCGGCGCCCCGAAATGCGATAAGGGTCAATCACGCGGTCGGCTCCGGCACGGCGCAATTTCGATTCTGAATCTTCAAAGTTAGCGCGGGCCACAATACTCAAGCTAGGTTTTAGCCCCCGCGCCGATAATACAATAAAAACGTTCTCAGCATCTGAATTAACCGCCGCCACTAACCCAATGGCCCGTTCGATACCCGCTTCACGCAACACATCGTCATTTGCGGCGTTACCCAAAAGTGCCAAATGCCCATTGTGACGGACATGTTCAACAGCGGCGAGATCTTTATCGACAACCACAAACGACACGCCCTCTGCAATTAGCTCATGCACCACATGCCGCCCCACCCGACCATACCAGCACACCACCACATGATCTTTTAGCGTTTTCAAAATTCGAGAATGCCTCCGTTGTTCTAAATGGGCGCGTAATTCGCCCGTGCTAATAAATTCACCCAGCGTGCTAAACGCATAGGCAGCGAGACTGGCCCCACCTACAATCAACACCACCGTAAACACACGCCCAGTGGGCGATAGCGGGTGTGTTTCGCCAAAACCAACCGTGCTGAGTGTAATGATGGTCATGTAAGCCGCATCAATGAATGACCAGCCCTCAATCGTCGTATATCCAGCCGTGCCAATCAATAGCAATGCCACAAGTGCACCAAGTGCGTTGTAGATGGGCCTTAATGCGCCGCGATTCACAAGCGGCTATTTTATGCAAAAATTATCAGATTTTCGCGTACAATCAGCCCCCTATGTCAACAACGGCGTTTCAGGAAACGGCTCTGGCGAGCCAAATGAGTATTGATGAACAAGTGACTTGGCTGATGCAAGGCACTGAATTTGGCGATGAAACCCTCGCCAAAACCATGACCCGCGAGTTGCGTGCCCGGCTCGAAGAAAGCCGCCGCACCGGCAAGCCGCTCAAGGTGTATTGTGGCTACGACCCACGCACCGGTGACCTGCACTTGGGGCACACCATCACCATGCGCAAACTGCGGGCTTTTCAAGAATTGGGGCACGAAGTGACGTTTTTGATTGGAACCTATACCAGCCTGTTGGGTGATCCATCGGACAAAAACAAGGCCCGTGATTTACTGACCGAAGAAACCGTGGCCGCCAATGCCCGCACTTATGCCGAGCAAGCCTTTAAAATTTTGGATCGCAGCAAAACCCAAGTGCGGTTTAACGCCGAATGGCTGAGCGAATTAAGCTTTTTAGATGTCATTAAGTTGGCGCAAAACTTCACCATTCAACAATTTATGACCCGTGAAAATTTTGCGTTACGCTTGGAGAAAGGCGAGCCGATTTATTTGCACGAAACCTTTTATGCGCTTATGCAAGGCTATGACGCAGTGGCCCAAGAAACCGATGTGCAAGTGGGCGGCAGCGACCAATTGTTTAACATTTTGACGGCTGGGCGCAAATTGCAAGAGGCCTATGGGCAAAAAGGCCAAATCGGCTTGTTTGTCAAAATTTTGCCCGGCACCGATGGCGTGGTCAAAATGAGCAAATCGCTCGGCAACCATATTCCCATCATGGCCGCGCCCGAAGACATGTATGGCAAAGTAATGTCGGTTCCCGACAGCGCCCTGATGGTGTATTTTGAATTGGCAACCCGTTACACCCCCAGCATGATCAACGACATTAAGGCCCAATTGGCAGCCGGTATAAACCCGCGTGATGTCAAAATGGCCTTGGCGCGCGAAATCGTCAGTATTTTTTATGGCGATGAAGCCGCTCAACAAGCCGAGGCCCATTTTAAGAATATCTTTCAGAAGGGCAATCGCCCCGATGAGATGCCCGAATTTAAACTCGAGCAGCCCATGCAGATCGCCGACATCATGGCGGCAACCAAAATGGCGGCATCGAAAAACGAAGCCAAACGCCTAATCGCAGGAGCGGGTGTGTCGCTCGATGATCGTCGTATTGAAGATTTTGCCGAACTGGTGCAGCCCGGTTCAAATGCAATTTTGCAGGTCGGCAAACGGCGGTTTATGAAATTGGTATAGGGGCAGGCCCGTGC
>CAZLOF010000076.1:0-11822 GCA_964560745.1 uncultured Thermoflexus sp. | reverse complement strand
TATCTTGGCAGAGATATAGTGAAATCGGCAACTCATATTTTTAGAAAAGATTTATCTGGATAACTATATCATGCGTCGTTACAAACTGAGGGAATGCTAATTTGTAACCAATTTGCAACAAATTCTCCCCTTTGCTCGCTCATTTACCAACTTATTGGTGAGTCTGTGTAACACCCGCGCAACATCGTTCTGTTAAGCTCCAAATACAACGACTTTGTAATAAATTTTGGAGGAAAAGAAGATGAACAAGAACTATTTTTTTGATATGCGCACGATTATGGCAATAGGCCCCGCCCAACCCGATCACACCGAAGTCAATCTCCCCTCGCTTTCAAGCCTTGTTTTTGCCACATTGCCAGCCCCCTTGGGGCCAAACACGATGAATGAGAGCCGATCAAGCAAATATCAACCCAATCTGCCCATTCGTACCAAGCGCGATTAAAAATTTGATCTGCCGATCACGGTATCGACGATTCAAAAGATAGGAGAATCCAAATGCAACCCAAGCAATCTCCCCAATATTCATTAAACGGCAAAACTGCCGCCGCCGAACAACTGGCCCAAGCATGGAACGCCGACCCGCGCTGGGCCAACATTCGCCGCGACTATAGCGCTGCCGATGTGATGCGTTTGCAAGGCACGGTGCAAATTGAACACACATTGGCTCGTATGGGGGCCGAGCGTTTATGGTCATTGCTGCATAGCGAACCCTATTTAAACACCCTCGGCGCAATGACCGGTACGCAGGCGGTGCAAATGGTAGCGGCTGGGCTAAAAGCCATTTACCTAAGTGGCTGGCAAGTGGCTGGCGATGCCAATAGCGCCGGGCAAACTTATCCTGATCAAAGTTTATACCCAGTCGATAGCGTGCCAACCGTGGTGCGCCGTATCAACAATGCTTTTGTGCGGGCCGATCAGATCGCTGCGCTTGAACACAAAACAGATACCTATTGGTTTGCGCCGATTGTGGCCGATGCCGAGGCCGGTTTTGGTGGGGTGCTCAATGCGTTTGAATTGATGAAAGCCATGATCGAGGCTGGCGCTGCGGGTGTGCATTTTGAAGACCAGTTGGCTAGCGCCAAAAAATGCGGGCATATGGGCGGCAAAGTGCTGGTCCCCACCCAAGAATTTGTGCAAAAGCTGACGGCTGCGCGATTGGCCGCCGACGTGATGGGCGTACCGACGCTTGTCATCGCCCGCACCGATGCCAACGCCGCCAACTTGCTCACCAGTGATATTGACCCCCGCGACCATGCCTTTTTAACGGGCAAACGCACCGTCGAAGGGTTTTACGAAGTGAAAGCGGGTATAGAGCAAGCCATTGCACGTGGTTTGGCTTATGCCGCTTATGCCGATTTGGTGTGGTGTGAAACCAGCGAACCCAATCTCGAAGAGGCCAAACGTTTCGCCGAAGCCATTCATGCCGTTTACCCGGGCAAATTGTTGGCCTATAATTGTTCGCCCTCCTTCAATTGGCGCAAAAAGCTCGATGATGTCACCATCGCCAAATTTCAACGTGAGTTGGGCGCGATGGGCTATAAATTTCAATTCATCACGCTGGCTGGCTTTCATGCCGTCAATATGAGCATGTTTGAATTGGCGAGCGGCTACCGCGAAAGCGGTATGACGGCCTATTCAGCCTTGCAACAACGTGAATTTGCCGCCGAAAAATTGGGCTATGGCGCGGTCAAACATCAAGGTTTTGTCGGCACTGGCTATTTCGATGTCATCGCCACTACCATTGCTGGCCCCGAAGTTTCGACTACGGCCCTTACTGGCTCGACCGAAGCCGAGCAGTTTGGACATTAAACAAGTAGAGACGCACCGGTGGTGCGTCTTATTTTTGCCATATTGAAGACGCGCCAACGGCGCGTCTCTACATTTCTTTGATCGGCTGTAACAAACGCATATCAAATTCCCCAATACGCTCTGGCCCGAGGTTTTCGAGCATGGCTTGGGCCATTTGTGCATCGTGTCGAAGTTGGGCTACATCGACCCCCTGACACACGGCTGGTAACACATTTAAATATTGCCACGCCCGCATAAACATTTTGCGTGCTCCTACATAATTTTTGCGCTGAATTTGATAATAAGCCACGCCAATTTGTAAGATGCCCTGATAGAGTTGGCGTACCGGCCCCGGCTCGGCCCGCCACGCATGTTCAAATGACTCATGCTGTTCATAATAGGCTTTGGCGTTAAATTGCGCCACGCCTTGTTGGGCTAACGGCGGCAGTGGCAGCGCTGATTGACGCAACAATTCAGCCTGATCGTCATGCCGCGCCCATTGTTGCAAAGCCCCAGTGCTATCGGCATAAAAAGCCTCGGCAGTGAATACCCCATCACAACCACGTTGCTTTGCTTGTGTCAAAAGCCCTATCTCCAATTGTGGCGCAATTGCCAATATGGGTTGTTTGCGGGTGGCTGGGCTGGTTTTGGCCTGCAAAACCCATGTTTGCCAATCAATGCTTTTGATCTCAAGGTCTAACACAGTTAACAAGGGCTGATGTAGCACAAGATAAGCAATGACATCGGTTTGTGGTTCAGCCCATTCAACTTGCCAATCCAGTTTATGAGCTGCCCTTTCTACCTCAACTTTAGTTTGCCGCGCGTCACTCAGCCCAATTAATTTGCTCATACATCGATTCTATCTGCAGATCGGATTTTAAGTGGGTATATGGCGTGCGTAAATTTGCTTTCACGGCCTTTATATCATTTTTGTATAATCTTTGTTTAATATTAATTGAATGTTATAACTGTATTCATCTCGCGCTAAGTCGCCGTCTATACAATCCTAATTATTGTGACAAAATCTGAAGGCAAAATAGCCATCATTATTGGCTCGGGGTTTGGCGGTTTATCATTGGGCATCCGCTTACAAAGCCTAGGGTTTCACACAACCATTGTTGAGAAATTAGATGGCCCGGGCGGGCGGGCGTATGTGCGAAAAGCCAACGGTTTTACCTTTGATATGGGGCCAACGGTTATCACTGTGCCCCACTTCATCGAAGAATTATTTGCCTTGCAGCACGGTCAACCGATGTTAGACGCGCCCGATTTTCCCGATGATATTTTGGGTGAGGGCAAACGCATCACCAGCGGCATTAGCGGTGGCCCAGCCACCTCAAATTATGTCAAGTTGGTGCCTATTTTGCCGTTTTATCGCATTTATTTTGATGATGGCAGTTATTTTGATTATGATGGCGACCCAAGCAACACCCGCGAGCAAATAAAACGGCTGGCCCCGCAAGACCTTGATGGCTACGAGCGTTTTCATACCGATGCCAAGGCCGTGTTTGATCGTGGGTTTGTGCAATTGGGCTACACTTATTTTGGCGATGTTGGCACGATGCTGCGTGTCTTGCCCGATTTATTACGTCTCGACGCTGTGCGCACCCTTTTCAGCTTCACCAGCAAATATTTCAGCAGCGATAAATTACGCCAAGTGTTTAGCTTCGAGCCATTGTTGGTTGGCGGCAGCCCGCTCAATGTGCCAGCCATCTATGCCATGATCCATTTTGTCGAAAAAACGTGGGGCATTCATTTTGCGATGGGTGGCACAGGCGCTTTGGTGAATGGGCTGGTGCGCAAATTTGAGGAATTAGGCGGCCGGATTCGTTATAACAGCGAAGTTGCAACTATCGATATTGAACAACGCGGGTTGAGAAAAGTAGCAACGGGTCTTCATTTAAAAAATGGCATTCACCTAAGCGCCGATTTGGTCGTGTCAAATGCCGATTATGCCAATACTTATATGCGCCTGATCGCACCCAAACATCGTCTTTTCCAAAGCGATTTACGGGTCAAGCTTACACGTCAATCGATGTCGCTTTTGGTTATTTATTTTGGCTTTCGGGCCGATGGCCTTAAGCTCGATTTACGTCATCACAATATTATTCTGGGGCCGCGTTATGAAGGGCTGCTACGTGATATCTTTGATCGCAAAGTGCTGTCAAAAGATTTTTCGCAATATTTACACATTCCAACCCTTACCGACCCCAGCCTTGCCCCAGCGGGGCATCATGCCGCATATACCCTTATCCCCGTGCCAAATCTTGCCAATGGGGCCGATTGGTCAAAATTAGGTGAGCCGTTGGTCAACGACGTGCTCACTTTTTTAGAGCAGCGTGGTTATATTCCCGAATTGCAACAACGTTTGGTCTATAAAAGTTATATTACGCCCGATTATTTTGCTGGTACGCTTAACAGTTGGTTAGGCAATGCCTTTGGCCCTGAGCCAGTCTTAACCCAATCTGCTTTTTTTCGCCCACACAACCGCAGCGAAGATATTCACAATTTATATTTGGTTGGGGCAGGCACACAACCCGGTGGGGGCACACCCTCGGTCATGATGTCGGCCAAAATGACAGCGCGGTTAATTGCCGAAGATTTTGCTGTTCATCATTAAAATGTTATCTTTTTTCTCAGTTCCGGCCCGTTTCCGCCATTTTATGCCTTTTACACCCAGCGCCACGCACCATTCACTGCACGAGGCGAATGAACTCGAATCGGCATTTCATCATTGTGCACAACTAACGAAGTTCCATTCCAAATCATTTTATCTCAGCACGGCCTTTTTGCCCAAACCCAAACGCCGTGCCATTCGCGCCCTTTATGCGTTTTGTCGCTGCACCGATGATATCGTCGACGTGCCATTTTCACCAGACCCCTCCAATTCGGTGGCCCATATCGCCACCTCGCTGCAAGATTGGCGCATGGTTGCGCGCCAACCGGCCTATTTACAAACGCACCCAGTATTAAAGGCTTGGGCCACCGTGCGCGAAGATTATGGCGTGCCACAACGGTATGCCGAAGAATTAATTGAAGGCTGCGAAATGGATTTGACCGTTACACGCTATGCCACATGGGAAGATCTCAAACGTTATTGTTATCATGTAGCAAGCACGGTTGGGCTGATCTCGGCGCATATCATTGGTGTAAACAACGACAATGGGTTATTGTTTGCCCAAAGCAAACCCGCCGCGATTGAATTGGGGGTGGCCTTACAACTCACCAATATTTTGCGCGATGTCGGCGAAGACCTTGGGCGCGGGCGTATTTATTTGCCCGCCGAAGATATGCAGCGTTTTAATTACACCGAGCAAGATTTGCATAACCACGTGAATGATGATCGCTTCAAAGCCCTAATGCGTTTCGAGATCGCTCGCGCTCATGCCCTATATGATCATAGCTGGCGCGGTATTGGTTATTTGCAGCCCGATGGGCGGATGGCTGTTGGGGCGGCAGCGATGCTTTATCGCGGCATCCTCAATCAAATAGTTGCCAACGACTTTGATGTGTTTCATCAACGGGCACGGCTATCGGCAGCGCAAAAATTTGCGCGCTTACCTGCTATCTATAGCAAAGTGCGGGCGTTGCCTTCGTTAGAATAAAATGCTTGCTTAATCCTTAATCTTGTAGCGCCCGAACATTTAATTGCTGATTTTTTAGCAAGTCGTCAAGACTAATCTGATCAAGCCATTGGTCACGGTCTTTTGTGTAATCGCCATAACCCGCGTTAAATAATTGCAAAAAACGGACTAAGCCAACAGGGCCTAATTCACGATGTAAAACTTTTAGACCCGTTATTCGGATTTCTTCTAAACTCATTACATTTTTTTCTATCATTGTTATTCCTCTAAATCTTGAGTCATGATCCAATCAACAGGGTTTTTAACTTGAATCATTAATTTGCTGATAAGAATTTTTGCGCGACGAATAAGTTTATCGTCCGTTGTCAAAAAAATGTTAGCATTTCCACTCTCTGCACAAGCTAGATGCAGCGCGTCGAATGTTTTAAACCCCATTTCTACTATTTCTTTAGCCCGTTTAGCAATGAGATCATCTATAGGAATAGATTCATGAATTAAATTTGTTAACCAAGTAACGTATATTGTCGGGCGCATAGCTTAGTTCAATGTCAATTGCGCCACTCGATATCCAATTGATCTTTCCTGATTGAATTTGTTCAATAATAGCCATAATTGCTTCGGATTCAAGACGGATTCGAGCTTGACGTTGATCATCAAATGGGCGATTAAGGCAACAATTATCCAAATAAACTCGAATCATTTATTTAATTTTAGCCGCATTATTGGTATGAATTAGCGATAAATGTTTGCGAAACCGCCAGTTGCCCTAGCGCTAACCCACCATCGTTAGGTGGCACAAGCCGATGATAAAGCACCTCGAAGTTGTATGACTGTAATTGTGTGATTGCTGTCGCCAACAACCGCACATTTTGAAAACACCCGCCACTCAGTGCCACCGTATTAAGCTGGGTTTGGGCGCGGGTGTGCAAGCATAATTGGGTGATGAGATTTGCGACGGCGTTATGAAATTTGGCCGCCATGATCGACACCGGCAAGCCGGCTTTTACATCGGTCACAATTGCGCTGAATAATGACTTAACTCCGATTTGTATGACATCACCCAACATTATTTCAAACGCATAAGCGTTAATCACATCATCGGCTGCCAGCGACTCAAGCTCGATTGCGCCTTGCGCCTCATACCCCACTACCTGCCGCACGCCCATCAGCGCTGCCACCGCGTCAAACAATCGCCCCATACTGCTGGTGGGGGCGCAATTCAAATTGCGAGCCAATTGCTGCTGCAAAATACGGCGCTCGGTGGGTGGGCAGGCTTGCACACAAGGCAATGCCTCATCCCACCCCAAGCCATTGGCCCACAATTGCGCCAATGCTGCCCGATATGGGCGTTTAACAGCGGCATCGCCGCCCGGCAAAGGCGCATAAGCCAAATGGGCAACCCGCCGGTAATGAGCATAGCTGCATACCAAGACTTCGCCGCCCCAAATTGCGCCGTCGTCGCCATAACCCGTGCCATCAAAGGCAATGCCGATCACTTGCGCGTTGGGGCGCAAGCCATGTTCTGCCATCACCGAAGCGATATGGGCATGGTGATGTTGCACCTCGATACAACGTAGCCCCGTTGCCCGCGCCCATTGTGAAGATAAATAGCCCGGATGCTTATCGCATACTAACAGTTGTGGTGCAATCCGAAAAAGCTTGCTCATGTGGGCGGTGCTGCGTTCAAATGCCGCCATCGTCTCCACATTTTCCATATCGCCAATGTGTTGGCTGATAAAAGCATGGTTGCCATCGCCAAGGCAAAATGTGGCTTTTAGCTCGCCACCTACCGCCAGCGTGGGTGCACATTCAAAAGGCAATGACACCGGAAATGGCGCATACCCCCGCGAGCGGCGAATGGGCAGCAGTTGGGCGGCATTAGCGCCATTGGGCAATGACCATGCTCGCACCACTGAGTCATCGCAACTGACAAAAATATCGCGGTTGTGTAATAAAAAGGCATCGGCCAGCGGCGCTAATTTGGCGAGTGCGTCTTCGTTTTGTGTCACAATCGGCTCGTCGCTCAGGTTGCCTGAGGTCATCACCAGCACATCGCACCCTGTTGCTAGCAATAAATGATGCAACGGCGAATAGGGCAACATGATGCCGAGGGTGTGATTGCCGGGTGCAACCGCGTGGCTCAGGTCATTGGCCCGCTGTGGCACAATCACAATCGGGCGGGCGCGGCTGCACAATGTGTCGAGATCGGCGGGGGTAAGTTGGGCAATGCGATGTGCGGTAGCAAGATCGCGCACCATCACCGCGAAGGGCTTGTCGCCGCGCCCTTTACGTGCTCTTAGCGTTTGCACGGCGTGATCGTTACGGGCATCGCACGTCAAATGAAACCCACCAATGCCTTTGATCGCTACAATTTGGCCCGCTTGTAGTGCGGCTTGGGCTTGAGTGATGGCCTCTCCCCTAACCCCTCCCAGAGGGAGGGGAATACCCTCCCTCTGGGAGGGGCTAGGGGAGGGCGGCGATTCGACAAAATACACTTGTGGCCCGCACATCGGGCAGGCATTGGGCTGGGCGTGAAAACGGCGGTGACGCGGGTCGGCATATTCACGCGCACAAGCCTCGCACATAGCGAAGTTCGTCATCGTGGTTTTGTCGCGGTCGTAGGGGATATCTCGGATGATGGTGTAGCGTGGGCCGCAATGGGTGCAATTGATGAATGGGTATAAATAACGCCGATCAGTTGGGTCGAATAGCTCGCGCAGACAGTCATCACAAATATTGAGGTCGGGCGAGATGAGCGTGGCGGCATTGGTTTGGGCTTGACTGGGCAAAATGCGAAAACCGCGCTCGCCGGTGGGCGGCAGGTCGCGCTGGCTGATCTGCTCGATGTGTGATAACGGCGGCGCTTCGTCGCGTAGCGCTTGCCCAAAGGCCACAATTGCCTGCGACGGGCCTTCGATTTCGACAAAACACCCGTTGCTGTCGTTACCCACAAAGCCATTTAACCCCAACCGCTCGGCGAGGGTGAAAATAAAAGGGCGAAACCCCACGCCTTGCACCACGCCCCTGATGTGCAGGTGTTGGCGGAGTAGAGAGGCGTTTGCGCTCATGGTGTTGGTGTGTGGATGGAGTATAGTCGGTTTATGGGGGTGTTAGTTCTAGATAAACCCGTGTCGCACCTGCACCCACACGTAGTATACGTGGCCCTCGAAAACTGGATAGTAATAAAGGGCGCGTTCGTCATTTGAGGCATCTCTTGAAGTTGCTCCAAATGACGAACGCGCCCGAATTCACAAAGAAATATATCGCCAGTGATAAGATAGTTCTGGACTATGGATGTGGGACGGGCGATTTAACTATTGCAATTGCCGAAAATGTGAAGAGTGTTTATGCAATCGACACTTCTTCAGGTATGATTGAGGTTTCAAAGGCAAAGGCTAGCCAAAGTGGAATCAGGAATGTCAAAACTATCGATGCTGCCAGCTTATTTCGTTGTCGCAAAGAAGAAAGATTTAGACAACTGATAAAGGTATGGGTAGGTAAACCGCCCAACAAAATATCGTGCAACTAGCTTCGGTCAGCGCCGATTTTATAGCACTTTAGTCTGATTTTGGCCTGAACTCCTTTCAATAGTGAAGATGCACTAACTCAGCTTTGAACATCATGAACAACCAACCCTTTACTGGTCGCCGGCAATGGTCGCCTGACCAAGCCCACGATTGGCGACGCGGACAGCCATGGATCGTGGGCACTAATTTTATCCCTAGCACTGCATGTAACAGCACCGAGATGTGGCAAGCCGACACATTTGACATTGCAACGATGGACCGAGAGCTATCGTGGGCACAAGAACTCGGCTTCAATTCCATCCGTATTTTCATTCAATATATCGTGTGGAAGGATGACCCGGTCGGCTTGTTGCAGCGCTTGGAGCGGGTGATATCGCTCGCCGACGGACGCGGGATGAGGGTGATGCCGGTGTTATTTGACGATTGCGTGTTTGGCTGGCCGCGTCAACTCGACCCGTTTCTGGGCAAGCAACGCGAGCCTGTGCCTGGCATGATTTTACCAAGCTGGACACCTTCGCCGGGGCGCTTTTTGGGTGCTGACCCGGCCGAGCGTGAGTCACTGCGCCGGTATGTGCACGAGATCGTTGGCGGTTTTGCTAACGACCGCCGCATTGTGATGTGGGATATCTTCAACGAGCCACTTGACGCGACTGGCGTGGGAACGCCGGATTTCTTGCGCATGGCCTTTGGGTGGGCGCGCGAAGTGTCGCCATCTCAGCCACTGACTGCCTGTATTTATAACGCCTTCGAAGGCAACAACCGTGTCATTGCAGATGAATCTGACGTTATCTCATTCCATGCTTACATGCCCCTAGAGAAATTGCGTGCACGTGTGGAGCATCTATACAAGTATGGCCGGCCATTGGTTTGCACAGAATGGATGGCGCGCCCTCTAGGCGGCAATTACGAAACCGATTTGCCTTGGCTCAAGCAAGAAGGTATTGCGTGTTATCAATGGGGCTTGGTGAATGGCCGCACACAGTGCCAATATACTTGGCTCGATTTACCTGCTAGCGCCCCTGCACCAGAGCCGAAGGATTGGTTCCACGACATCTTCCATGCCGATGGCCGACCATATCGGGCGGAGGAAAACGCGACAATTCGCCGCATTATTTGCGGCAAATAGGGCCGTTTAAGTAAGAGCGATTTTTTGCGTTGCGCTTGCTCGCACATAGCCGATCGTGACTCTATTTTTAGCGGGCCACTTCGGGCGTATAGCCTTTGCTGGGCTATCAATCACTTTTATGGTGAAACCAAGCATATGGCGGGGATTGAAGGGTGTTAATGTTGCAATGGCTTAAGCCGCGCCTTGCGTTTGTTGACAGGATTCGTATAATCATTTTTGCATATAAAACATACTAAAAAAGTATAAATATGCAACTTTCGCCGATCTGACTATCCCACCCAACCGTAGCTTGAGACGGGGTGGTTGGATTGGTAGCGATACTTATTCGATCAAACAGAAATTAAAATGCCTACAAAAATCATTCAAGTTAATGGCCTAAATATTGCCTACCGCGAAAGTGCTGGCACAGGCCCTGCCGCCATGTTGGTTCATGGCAATTCAGCCTCATCACGTGTATTTGAACCACAACTGAACAGCCCATTGGGTGATCAATATCGCCTTGTCGCCATTGACCTACCCGGACACGGCGAATCTTCGGATGCGATTGACCCCGCAACAACCTACACTTTGCCCGGCTATGCAGATATTGTAGTTGGCGTGGCAAAACAATTGGGTTTGGAGCAAGCCGTGTTTGTGGGTTGGAGCCTTGGCGGGCATATCGTGATTGAAGCCATGCCCCAATTGCCACAGGCCGCCGGTTTTATGATTTATGGAACCCCACCGCTGGCTTTCCCCCCTGACATGGCACAGGCCTTTTTGCCTAACCCTGCAATGGCTGCGGCGTTTCAACCCAGCCTGAGCGATGCCGAAGCCGATGGTTTCTCGCGGGCTTGCTTTAAGCCTAATACGCCTGAGATTCCTGCTGTCTTTCGTGAAGATATTCGCCGCACCGATGGGCGAGCGCGTATCGGGTTGGCTGCCAGCATCCGCCCAGACGGTTATTTAGATGAAGTAATTGCTGTCGCCCAAATGACTGCTCCATTCGCCATTGTGCATGGCGAACAAGAGCAATTGGTCAGTTTGGCCTACCTGCAAGCCTTGAACGCACCCACTCTATGGCGCGGCGCGGTTCAGGTGATTGCCGATGCCGGTCACGCCACCAATTGGGAACAGCCCGAACAATTTAACGCGCTGCTTGAGGCTTTCATCAATCGGTAGTAACTTTTGGCAATATCACATTCGCCAGTGCAAACACGTTTTCGCTGATTTCCCTATACCCTCCCCTGCTATAGGTAAGGGCGGGTATAGGGAAATTGGCATATGTCTTTTTAATCTGACATTGTCAAGCTAGGTCGTCGCTTCAACTCGTCGTTTCAAGCTCGTCGCTTCGGTCAAGATGTATTGCTTGGTCATGCTGCCAAACATCGTGCCGACTAGCCAACCCATAATGCCCTCATAGCGCACAACCAACTTGAGCTTTGAGCCAGCACCTTCGCGGCTAACCACATGTTCAGCCACCGCCCGAACCCCCGGCGATTGTGACACCCACGTAAAATTTTCGTTTGGTCGCCATTCGGTCACTTGCCATATCGCAGGCCGCAACTTTGGTTGCTCTAAATAGGCGCGTGAGCCAACTTGGGTGGGGGTAGGGCCTAATAGTTCGACTTTCGTTACAGTTGGTGTCCAACTCGCCCAACTAGCGATGTCAGACAATATTTGCCACACTTTTTCGGGTGTGGCACTGATGGCGATTTCTTGGATAAATTGAGGCATGATATTGTAAGACGCTAATTTTATGCCAATTCCCGTTCGGTTTTTGCTGCCGCTCGCACTCGAATGATTGCCAATGTCACACAC
>CAZLOF010000075.1:3957-11862 GCA_964560745.1 uncultured Thermoflexus sp. | reverse complement strand
AATCAAGTATTCACGCACGTCGGGGTTATCGGTGTTCCAATCGGGCAAGTTTGGCACACCAAAAAATGAATCGTAGACGGTGTTTTGTTTGTCACGAAAGTGATACCATTGGCTATAACGCGAGGCCGGATTTTTATAGGCGGCTTTAAAAAATGGATGCCCGTCAGACGAATGATTGGCGACAAAATCGACGATCAGGTGCATATTGCGGCGCTTCATTTCGGTCGTCAATGCCTTAAAGTCATCGAGTGTGCCAAATTGTGGGTTGACCTTGAAATAATCGGTGACATCGTAGCCGTGATAAGTGGTGCTGGGGTAAAACGGGGTCAGCCAAATGGTATTGGCCCCTAGCGCTTGAATATAGTCGAGCTTTTGCCGAATGCCGTTTAGGTCGCCGATACCGTCGTTGTTGGTGTCGTAAAAACTGCGCGGAAAAATTTCGTAGATAACCGCTTCATCAAACCAATTGGGCGATTTAATCACTTTGCCGTCTGGCTTGAGGGCTGGGGTTGAGCGCGGTGTGGCGGTTGGGGGGATGGGTGTTGGGCTGGCCGATGGTTGCGCGGTAGCGGTGGGAACTGTGGGCGGCTGGGTGACAGGTGTAAGGGGTTGCACACGGCTTCGGCAGGCCGTTAGGCTTGTGATGAGCACGGTAAGCACCGCAAAAATACTTGTTTTAAAGTTTCCAGATACGTAATTCATAACTTTGTCAAAAATTTATCAAGCTAAATAGGTCATTATCGGGTAAGCTTAGGACACTATGTTAAAAATCAAATCGCCTTTAATGATCGTACTGACGTTTTTAATTAGCCTCTTGAGTGTTACAAGCCAAACTCATGCTGCTGTTGATGTGCCTGACACGACGCCGATTGCAACCATGCGCCAAAAATTAGCCTTTATGTTGGGCCAACGTGCCACCAGCATTCGGCTTGTTTCGTCCACGGTCACCAATTTCAGCGATTCGTGTTTTGGGCTTGGTCTCGCCAATGAACTATGCGCCCAAACCATTACACCGGGCTATAAGATCACCTTTTTGCAGGGCGGGCGGCGCTATGTGTTCCATACCAATGCCGATGGTTCGGCCTCTCGAATGCCGCGTCAGTTTGGTGTGTTTGTTTCATATAACCGCATTGTGATTAATGCCCGTGTGATTGCGGCGAAACAATTTGGTGTCAATCGTAGCACCGTGCCGCTTATTGATTTTCACCCATTGCCGATTGTGCCACCGTGTTTGCCAAATAATCCATGCCCAGCAGTTATTCTGACTGGCTATGCCCTGACGTTTGTGGCAAATGGGCAAGCTGTGACCATTAATATGGGTTTAGATGGCAAAGTTATCTCAGATAGCGCTACTGTGAATATTTCAGCGATTGATGCAGGTAAAACTGTGAATGTTGTTCCCAGCAATCAAGTTAACCTAACGCTGGATGGCAACCCAACCACTGGGTATATTTGGGCTGTTGCACCCGATAGTACAAACCTGCTCAAGCAAAATGGGGCATATGTGTATCAAGCCGACAATGCGGGCGTGGTCGGGTCGGGTGGTAAATTTATCTTTAAGTTTGATGTGACTGGCTTGGGCGCTGGCAAGCTTAAGATGATCTATCACCGCCCCTTTGAGACCGGTGTTGCTCCCATTCAGACTTTCGAGGTCAATATTAGCGCGGTTGCTGTTACAAATTAGCCTTAAATAACGCGAGTTGCTACCTGTCATTTAGAAAAGCTGGCATTGAGTTTGCCCAAGATGATTGAGAGAGAAAATACAGAGGTTTTCGCCGATTTCGCTATATGCCTGCCAAGCTACGCTTGGCAGGCATATAGCGAAATCGGCATATCATATTGTGGACAAAAATTTACCCGAACAACTATATCTTTATTGTTAATTCAAATATGTGTATAATTGAATTAATGGATAATCAAGATAATCCCCCAATAACGACACAAACCCGTGCACGCAAAACCCCCATCACCCGCGTCGAGGTGCTAAACCCACTCGCGGCCTTGGCCGATGAGAGCCGTTTGCGTATTTTAGAATTGCTCGCCGCCGAAGGGGAGGTGCGTGGGCAAGACCTCATCAACAAGCTTGAGCTTAGCCAACCCAACCTGTCGCGGCAGCTTAAAACCTTGGTTGCAGCGCGATTGGTGCAAGAGCGCCGCGCTGGCGATACCAATAAGTTATACAAATTGAATGTGGCTGCTGTCGAAGAATTGTGTGCCAAATTGTCGCAATTGCTCAGCCCTGACAACGCCCAAGCCAATGTAATGGCCGCCCAAGCCCAAGCATTGCGGAATGCCGCTTTGCGTGGGGTAGCGCTCGAAGTGCAGCCATTTTTAGATGACGAAGGTCGTGTGGCGCATTTTTCGACCAAATTGAAAGAGCAGCAAATGGTGTTGGCTTATCTCATCAATAAAATTGCTATGGACCGTAGCTATACTGAACGCGAAATTACCCAATTGATTGATGACTGGGTAAACCCCGATGCTCGCCAACGGCGCTTGTATGGCGTTGACGCAGTTACATTGCGGCGAGCGTTGATTGAAGAAAGCACTTTGCCTGGCCGACTGCGCCGCACCAGCGATGGCGCAAAATATTGGCGTGAATCGTAATTGCAGTTAAGACGTTTTTGCCGATTGTCGTATCCCTTCACCAAACGTAGTTTGATGGCAGGATACGGCAATCGGCGTTTCCTTTATTTTCACATTTTCTTGGTATTGCAAAGATCATTAAACGATTTCAATGAAGATCGGAAGCGACATTTTAACCGCTCCAAAAACGCACTTTTATCTGAGAGACAGATAAGACGGGTATCATAGGCTACTTTTAGGCACATTAATATTTATAGCCTAACGTATTTTGGCGACTCATTCTCGCCACGACAAATTTAACTCCAAAATCGGCGCGAATTTATTTGCATTCGCAACAAAAATGGAACCGTATCTGTCTTAATTTATATGTTCATAAGACAGACAAATAATAAAATTTAGCAATCGAAAATCGAAAATCGAAATCGAAAATAAAATAATATGTCTCTTCCCCTAAAATGGCTTCCGCTTGGCGGGCTTGGGGAGGTTGGTAAGAATATGATGATGTTTGAATATGACAAAAACATCATCGTGATCGACTCTGGCCTCATGTTTCCTGCGTCCGACATGCATGGGATCGACTACGTCATCCCCGATTATCAATACCTCAAAGATCGTATCGACCAAGTAAAGGCGATCATCATCACACACGGCCACGAAGACCACATCGGTGCAATCGAGCATGTGGTGACTGATTTCCCAAATGTGCCGGTTTACGCCACCCCACTCACTTGTGGGTTGATCGAAGTAAAGTTGCGCTCGGCCAAATTGCTCGACAAAGTCACGATTAACACTGTGCCAACCAATGGCAGTTTTCAAGTTGGCCCGTTCAAAGTCGAATTTTTCCGCATGTGCCATAGCATTCCAGACAATGTTGGGGTGGGTATCACCACGCCTGCCGGTTTGGTGGTGCATAGTGGCGACTTTAAATTAGATCAAACACCAGTCGATGGCAAACCCTCTGATTTTGCCAAAATTGCCGAATTAGGGAATCGGGGCGTGTTAGCACTGTTTTCGGATAGCACCAATGCCGAAACCCCCGGCTTTACGCCTAGTGAACGCGAGATTGAACATGCACTTGAATTGGTATTTCGCGATGCGCCGGGCCGCGTGATTGTAGCTACTTTTGCATCGTTGTTATCGCGGGTGCAACAAGTCGCCAATATTTGCGAAATTTACGGGCGCAAAATGGCTGTGGCTGGCACCAGCATGGTCGATAACATTAAAATGGCCCAAAAAATGGGCTATCTTAAGATACCCGATGGCATGTTGGTGAAGCTAGAAGATGCTGTTAAGATGAAGCCCAGTGACGTAACGATTATGGCGACTGGCTCGCAAGGTGAACCCAGCTCGGTGCTAACGCGCATGGCCAAAGGCCGTCACCCGACCCTGAATGTTGAAATTGGCGACACGATTGTGATGTCGGCTAACGTCATTCCGGGTAATGAAGAAAGCATTTTCCGCACGGTTAATCGCTTGTTTCAGTGTGGGGCAAATGTGGTTTACCCCGCCATTGCCCGTGTGCATGTGTCGGGCCACGCTTGCCAAGAAGAGCAAAAATTGCTCATCAACTTAATTCGCCCTAAATTCTTTATCCCTGTTCATGGCGAGTTGCGTATGCTCAAGGCCCATTCGCGTTTGGCGCGTGATCTTGGTATCCCCGCCAGCAATATTTTTGTGGGCGAAAATGGCACACCGGTTGAATTTCAAGATGGGAATGCCCGTCAATTTGAGCGCTTAAAAGGTGGCTGGGTATTTGTGGATGGTCGCCGTGTGGGCGACATCGGTCCGGTCGTCATTCGCGACCGTGAAATGTTGTCACGCGAGGGCTTCATTATGCAAGTCATTCGGCGTAATAACGATGGGGCGCTATCAGAAGACCCCGAAATTATCACACGCGGTTGGGTGCATATGAAAGATTCGCAAGAATTTATTTTGCAGTTGGCTGAATCGGTTGGCAAGACATTGGGCGATGTCACCGCCGCCATAAGTGATGATGTGGTTAAAAATCGCGCAACCGAGGCGCTTGCCCGTCTTGTTAGCCAAGAAACCAAACGCAAACCGTTGATTATTACGGTGGTGGCTTAGTCATACCTGTTGATGCAGGGCCGATTTCACCAACCCCAAAAGCTTAGCTTTTGGGGATGGTGAAATTGGCATTGTATTTATATCCCCACCAAGTTGCTTAGCGGCACAGCAAACAAATTGGGGCCAAATGCAGCTTGATGAACGCCGTTGTACAGCACAATGCCGCGCACAAAGCGCTCGCCAGAGGTTTGCGCCAAAGCACGCAACCCTTTAAAATCATTCGCTCCTACCGTCGTGCTGGATTTGATTTCAATGCCGATAATGTCACCGGCGATTCCCTCTAATACTAAGTCCACTTCATTTTGCTGCGTATCTTGATAATGGTATAGCGTAACCTGTGTGTTTGCCCAAGTTGCTTGTTTGCGAAACTCCATCATCACAAATGTTTCAAGAAAACTGCCGATTAAGTTCGGCGTTTCATAAAGCCGGTTTGCATCAATATTAAGTAGGGCTGCCATTAAACCGGTATCACAAATATAAAGTTTTGGAGTTTTTGTGACACGTGCCCCCAAATTGGTAGACCATGCTGGCACTTTGCATATCAAAAATGTTGCCTCAAATAGTGCTAAATAGCGTTTAAGTGTGGCATAGGCAATGCCTGTGCTACGTGACAAATCACTCATATTTAAATTTGAGGCTGAGCGCGAAGCAATCAGTGTCAAAAGCTGTGGCATCGCTGTCAACCCTTCGATTTGGGCCAGATCACGAATATCGCGTTGTAAGATGGTGCTGATATAGGCGTTAAACCAGCCGCGGCGTTGGGTTTCGTTCCCACGTTGCACGAGATCTGGATATCCCCCACGCACCATGCGTTGTAATAGGTCGCGACGTGGCAGCTCTGGTAAATTAAATTTTGTGGTGAAGGTTGGCGAGAATAATTGATCGATAAATGTTGGAGGAATGGTGTTTATCTCGGCTTCTGCGAGTGCCCATAAGGTTAATATTTGCATACGCCCAGCCAACGAATCGGCAATTTTAGGGAGCAATAAGGCATTGGCTGAGCCAGTGAGTAAGTATTTGCCTGCGCGACGATGTTTGTCAACCTCAACCTTAAGCGGTAAAAACAGCTCGGGTGCGCGTTGAATTTCATCGATGATTAACGTGCCGCGTGGGTTTGCCAAAAATGAGGCCGGGTCGCTTACGGCGCTCGATAATAGTAGCGCATCGTCTAGGGTGCGATATTCGCAATCTAAGCCCAATTCACCGGCTGCGCATAAGGCTTGCACCAATGTGCTTTTACCTGTTTGCCGTGCGCCCTGTAACATAACAATCGGGCTAAATGCCAAAGCCTCTTGAAGTTTTGGGGTGAGATATCGTGAAATCACATCTGTAATTGTATATTATTTTCGTAAAATTTACCACTTAATGGTAAATTTTTAGAAGACAATTGATGTAAATTCTAAGTGATAACACATATGCACATAAACGTCGTGACAAGGGCATTTTTACGCACTTTCCCGCACCACCAATTCAACCGGCAGCAATATATTGGGTTGTGTTTGTGTTTGTGCTGTGCTGTCAATCAATTGACACAATTGCCGAACAGCAGTGTGGCCTAATTCGGCAAAAGGCAGGCTGATGGTGGTTAGCGCTGGCGAAACATAGCCCGATTCTGGCACATTATCGTACCCTACGATAGACACATCTAATGGCACGTTGCGGTTGGCGGCTCGCAATACTTTAAGTGCCCCAATTGCGTTATGATCGTTACACGCCAATACTGCATCAAGCTCGGGGTGGCGATTAAGCAATGTTTGCATGGCTTTTTCGCCGCCCGGCACAGACCAATCACTGGCGGCAATATAACTTTCATCACACTGCAAACCCGCTTCGCTCAGGATATTGCGCCAAACGAGGGTGCGTTGTTGCGAATCCCATGTCGCAGGGCCGGCGATATGGGCAATGTGTTTGCGCCCTTGGCGAATGAGGTGGTGCATGGCTTGAGTTGTGCCATCGACAATGTTGTAATTTACGACAGATAGACCGGTGTTGGGGTTCATCAAGACAAAGACAGTGGGCGGCAGCCGGTCGCCATATTGCGCCAAATTAACCTCGTCGGTATTCCATAATTCTGGCACCGCCCAAATGATGCCCGCCACCCGATGTGAGATGAGCTGGGTCAACATTTGGTTGTTGGTTATTTGGTTATTGCGATGCACCATGGTTAACAAAATCGAGTAGCCGTTTTGGGCGGCTTGTTGGTCAATGCCTGTTAATACCCGTGATGTGCCATAGTCATCGAGGTGGTTGGTGACCACCCCCAAGGTACGTGAATGCCCGTTGACCAAACTTTGCGCCAAGGTATCGGGGTGGTAGCCTAAAGTCGATATGCTATTGAGGATGCGTTGCTGGGTTTTGGGCGAAACGGGGCGTTTGCCAGACAAGGCATTTGAGACGGTGCCGGGTGAGACATTGGCATGGCGTGCCACATCTTTAATATTCGCGATTGACATTGTTAGGGAAAGATCAGGCTATTTTTATCGACCTATCACATAGCAGTATAGCGAATTTGTGTTGCCTCATTTATTTGCTACACAATATTTGCAATTTTTCTGCCGAAATAGTCTTGACGAAATTGGGGTTAAGTATATAATTAAAACGTTTTAATTAAAACGTTTTAAGCTATGAAAAATTTATTTTGCATACCAATACATTCATAGTTAAGCGTATCAATTAAATAGCTTTAACCATTTTTAGAGAGAGAGACAGAGACACAATGAGTACTAATAAACTTACTCGCAGAAACCTATTGAAGATCGGTGCTATTGGCGCAGGAGCCGCCGCATTGGCTGCTTGTGCAGCCCCGGCCACCCCAACCGCTGCCCCCAAGCCGACTGATGCGCCGAAACCCGCCGCCCCTGCTGCAACAACAGCCCCTGCTGCACCGGCGGCTACGGCTGTTCCTGCTGCCCCAGCCGCCCCAGCTAGCAAAATCGCCGTAGGCATTGTGTTGCCAACCAAAGACGAAACCCGTTGGACACAAGACGAAGCCAGCTTCAAGGCCGCGTTGAAGGCCGCCAACTATGAAGCCGAAATTTTGTTTAGCGAAAAGTCATCAGCCAAAGAAAAAGAGAACGTCGAATCACTCATCACCAAGGGTGTGAAAGTGATCGTGTTGACCCCAGTCGATGGCGCCGCTGCCGCTGCCTCAGCCGATGCGGCCCGCAAGGCTGGTGTGAAGGTGATTTCGTATGACCGCTTGATTCGCAACACCGATGCGGTTGATTATTATGT
>CAZLOF010000075.1:0-3857 GCA_964560745.1 uncultured Thermoflexus sp. | reverse complement strand
CTCAGCCGCGAAGAACAAGCCAAGATTATTGGACAAACCAGCACTGGTTGGGATCCAAACACCGCCAAGGGGTTGGCCGAGAGCAACATGACCTCAGCCAAGACCGCCGACAAGGGCAATGTGTTTATTCTTGCGCCAAACGATGACACCGCCCGCTCGATTTCAGATGTGTTCTCGAAGGATAAGGATGTTAAGAGCCTGCTCATCACCGGCCAAGACGCAGCTAAAGCCTCGGTGCAATACATTTTGGATGGCAAGCAATCGATGACGGTGTTTAAAGACACCCGCACTTTGGTCAGCGATGCCATTACTGCTAGCGTTGCCTTGTTGAAGGGCGAGAAGCCAGCCTCGAAGGGCAGCTATAACAACGGCAAAGTTGACGTAGCTGCCATTCAATCGGCAGTAGTGACGGTTGAGAAAGCCGGCGTGAAGAGCAACTTGATTGACTCTGGTTATTACCCAGCCGCCGATTTCAAGAACTTGCCCTAAGTTTTAGGCATTGCCTTCATTTGGCATGCCACAACTTGAGATTGTAAAAGCAGGCGAGATGAACGATAGTTTTGACTATTGCGAATCTCGCTTGTTTTCATATAATCTCCCACCACTATGAGCATACCCATCTTAGAGATGCGTAGCATCAGCAAAACGTTCCCGGGTGTGAAAGCACTGAGCGACGTTAGCTTTCAGGTTGCACGCGGTGAAATTCATTGTTTGGTTGGCGAGAACGGCGCAGGCAAATCCACCTTAATGAAGGTGTTAAGCGGCGTATACCCCCACGGCGATTATAGCGGCGACATCTTGTTGGATGGCGCGGTGCAAAAATTTAAAGGCATTAGCGATAGCCAACGGGTTGGCATTGCCATCATTTACCAAGAGTTGGCACTTGTGCCAGAAATGATGGTGTATGAGAATATCTTTCTTGGCAAAGAGATTCGCAATGGCATCGTTGTGAACTGGAATGAGACGATCAAACGGGCCAGCGAGATGCTGAAAAAGGTTGGGTTAGATGTCAACCCAGCCGAAAAAGTGCGTAATTTGGGCGTAGGCAAACAACAATTGGTTGAAATTGCCAAAGCCCTTAGCCGTGATGTAAAACTGTTGATTTTGGACGAGCCGACTGCGGCGTTGAATGAAACTGATAGTGAAAACTTGCTTAACCTGCTAAAAGGCTTGCGTAACGAAGGCGTCACTTGTATTTTGATTACGCACAAGCTAAAAGAGGTCATGGCGGTTGCCGACTCGGTGACGGTGCTGCGCGATGGTCGCACAGTTTGCACCTTAGACGCGAAAAAGGGCGAGATTTCGGAGCAGGCCATGATTAAGCACATGGTTGGGCGCGAAATTGACAATATTTACCCACCACGCAAACACATTACCCCGGGCGAAGTGACGCTTGAGGTGAAAAATTGGAATGCTTATTCACCCGAATTAGGGCGACAAGTGTTAAAAGATGTGGCCTTTAATGTGCGCAAAGGCGAGATTGTGGGGTTTGCTGGCTTGATGGGGTCTGGACGGACCGAAGTGGCCTTGAGCATTTTTGGTAATGCAGTGGGTTATCAAATCAGTGGTGATTTGTTGCTAAAAGGCCAAAAGAAGGAATTACATGGGCCAGAAGATGCGATTAAGCATGGCTTGGCTTATGTGTCTGAAGATCGTAAGGGTAATGGCCTCATTTTGATTCAGGATGTGAAGCAAAATATTTGCCTTGCCAATTTACTCGAAATTGCCAACCGAGGTGTGGTAGACAACAACGCTGAGGTAAAAGTGGCGAATGGTTACAAGAGTTCGCTCAATATTAAGACCCCGACGGTTGAACAAAAAGTGGTAAACCTGAGCGGCGGCAATCAACAAAAGGTGTCGTTGGCAAAATGGCTGTTTGTTAAGCCCGATGTGTTGATTTTGGATGAGCCGACCCGTGGGATTGACGTTGGCGCGAAATATGAGATTTACACCATTATCAACCGGCTGGCACAAGAGGGGATGAGCATTTTGCTCATTTCGTCGGAACTGCCCGAAGTATTGGGCATGAGTGACCGTGTGTATATTGTGGCATCGGGTCGCATCGCGGGTGAGCTACCGATTGCTGAGGCCACCCAAGAAAAAATAATGCATCTCGCAACAAACTGATTGTTTGAAGGACCTTTCCATGTTTAAAAATCTACAAAATCTTCTGCGACAGAACATCCGCGAGTATGGCATGTATATCGCGCTGTTCGTCATTATGGTGATTTTTACATTCACCACCAATGGTATTTTTATTTCTTCACGCAACCTAAGCAATCTGCTTAACCAAACAGGCTATATTGCGGTATTGGCAGTAGGCATGACCTTAGTCATCGTTATTCGTCATGTCGACCTGTCGGTTGGTTTTTTGGCTGGCTTTATCGGGGCCATCGCCGCCATTGCGCTTGAAAAATGGGGCTGGTCGGTCTATGCCGTCATTCCATTTGTTTTAGGTTTAGGGGTGATTGCTGGATTAATTACCGCCTTGCCGGTGGCTCGGCTGGGTATTCCATCATTTGTGGCTTCATTGGCGGGTTGGCTTATTTATCGTGGTTTATTGCTATTGGTTACCGAAAGCACCGGAACGATTAGCGTAACTGATCCAGTTTTTGTTGCTATTGGCAATGGCTATATTCCCGATATCCCCGAAATTGGGATATTGAACGGAGTTCACAAAGTGACCTTGTTGTTGGGGGTGATTGGGGTAATTTTTTATGTAATGAGCGAAATCAGTGATCGCCGCAAAAAACTAAATTACAACTTTGATGTGTTGCCCATGAATATGTTTGCCATCAAATTATTGTTTGTGGCGGCATTGGTGGGGGGTGTCACATGGGTGTTGGCTGGCTATAACGGCATTTCGTGGACGGTAGTGGTGGTATTGGTAGTGGTGGCAATTTACCATTTTATTACCACACGCACCGTCTTAGGCCGGCATATTTATGCGGTTGGTGGCAACCCCGAGGCGGCTGAATTAAGCGGCATTAGTGTCAAACGCATTACATATATTGTGTTTGGCTCAATGGGCTTATTGTCGTCTTTGTCGGGCATTTTGTTTACCTCACGTTTGCAATCGGCTACGACGACGGCGGGCACTTTGTTTGAGCTTGATGCCATTGCTGCGGCCTATGTTGGTGGCGTATCGGCGGCGGGCGGTGTTGGCAAAGTCATCGGCTCGATCATTGGCGCGTTGGTGATGTTGTCGTTGACCAGTGGCATGAACTTGATGGGCGTTGGTATTGCGTACCAATACATTGTGCGCGGGGCCGTGCTTGTGGCCGCCGTAATCTTCGACGTGGCAACTCGCCGCGGGGCACGTTAATAAATGCCGAACTCACGATTACTTCGTGTTTGGATTGGGCTTTGCCCAATCCAAACACGAAGCGATAGTCAGTTCGGCGAAAATCTTCTTTTCCAAATGTCTATTCCGTCGCATTAATGCGCCCTTCGCTGACGCGGCTAACAAAAAATGCACCCAGAATCAACGCCGCAATGCCAACATACCAAAGCATATGTGGGCCGCCCACATCCATCAAATAGCCATAGAGTGGTGGGCCGATGATTTGTGAGATGGCGGTGGCGATGGCGTAAATACCGCTAAACAAGCCGATCTGGCGCAAGCTGGCAAATTCTTGAAACAGCACCACGCCATTCACCAACACCAAGGCCCAACATGGCCCCATCACCCCCAACAAAATGGCAAAGGCCAAGCTGCTGGTATTGAACGCCCCAATGACGTAAAGCGGGATGAGCAAGACAATGCCGATCATGATGGTGCGTTGTCGTCCCCATTTGGCCGCCGCGATGCCAGCGGGAACCGCCCCTACCAAATAAGACAATGCCAAAATGGCGGC
>CAZLOF010000074.1:0-11979 GCA_964560745.1 uncultured Thermoflexus sp. | reverse complement strand
AAGACACGCCGGTTAGGGCGTTGGCTGGCACATTGAAGGTGAGTTGCACTGTGCCGACGGTGCCATTTGGCACAACTATCGTAGCCGTTTCAGTCGGGTCAAACACATAGTCGCCGTTAAAGTCGATAAACCCATACAGGGTCGCATCGGCGTAGTTGTTAAACACCGGCACATCGACTTGCACAGTTTGCCCGGCCACAAAGGTCGGGAAGGTGATGCTCGATTCGTCGTTGCTGTTGTCGTTGTCATCGCCCAAGGCATTGGGGTCTGGGATACCATCGGTTTCGGCATCGGGTTTGTCAAGAATCCACAATTGCTCACCGATCACGTGACTGGGGCCGTTGTTGGCGCTGGTAGTGTTATAGCTGGGTGCGCTGCCATTTTCGGGCAAATCGCCCCAATCGCGGGGTGATTCGGCGACCTCAACTTGAATGAGATAGTCTTCGACTTCGCCGTTGATGGCAACACCCAATGGCAACAAATTGGCTTGGGTGCTGATACGGAAACGCGCCCCCAACAATTGCCCTGTTACTGCACCGGCAGGCACTGATACCGGCAATACAAGGCTGGTTGTGCCAGTATTGGCCGGAATGGTTGTGGTAAATACTTCGCCCGCATCATTTAAAATGCCGTTGCGGTCCCAGTCAAAAAAGGCATAAATGATGGCGGTAACGCTTGCGCCATTGGTGGCGGTGATCGTCACTTGGGTATTTTGCCCAGCCACAAAGGTGCTAAATATGACACCTTCTTCGTCATCTTGACCATTTACATCGTCGCCGTCGGCGTTGGCAGTCGGTTGCCCGTCGGTCTCAAAGTCTAAGTGGCTACCCAAATAGGTCTTTTCGGTATAAAGGTGACATGCGCCTTTATTTGTGTTCAAAGTGCCATAGTTGGGGAACCCAGCAATACCATCTGGCAAGTCGCCGCAATCTCGAAGAACAACTGGCGTTGCAGTTGGAGTTGGTGTGTTGGTCGATGTGGCTGTCGCCGTCGCGGTTTCGGTGGCGGCGGGGGTATTGGTCGCCGTTGCGGTTGGTGTGTTGGTCGATGTGGCTGTCGCCGTCGCGGTTTCGGTGGCGGCGGGAGTATTGGTCGCTGTCGCCGTTGGTGTGTTGGTCGATGTGGCTGTCGCCGTCGCGGTTTCAGTCGCGGCGGGGGTATTGGTCGCCGTTGCGGTTGGTGTGTTGGTCGATGTAGCTGTCGCCGTCGCTGTCGCTGGCACAGGCGTGTTCGTCGGGGTTGGCGTATGCGTCGCTGTTGCAGTTGGGGTTGGGGTATCCGTCGGCAACGGTGCGTCCTGAATGGTAATGAGGTAGTCTTCGACTTCACCATCTGGCGCTGGCCCATCTGGCCCCAATGCTGAGTCGGTGCTGATGCGGAAACGTGCGCCTACCTCTACCCCGGTCAGCGCGTTGGCTGGCACATTAAACACCAATTGCACAAGGCCACCAAACCCAGCAGGCACGATTACGGTTGCGGTTTCGCTTGGGTCAAATACATAATCGCCATTGAAGTCTATAAAGCCATAGAGCGTAGCATCTGTGCCAAGCGTATTCACCACATTTACGTCTATTGTGCTTGCTTGCCCAGCTACAAATGCTGGCAAGGCAATTGCGCCTTCGTCATTATTATTGTCGTTGTCATCGCCCATCGCATTCGGATCAGGAATGCCGTCGGTCTCGGTGTCTGGCTCGACATCAATCCACAATTTTTCGGTATAAATGTGGCTGGGGCCATTATTGGCGCTGGTGGTGTTATAGCTGGGTGCGCCGCCGTTTTCGGGCAAATCGCCCCAATCGCGTGGGCCAGCATCGGCTTGCACTTCGATCAAATAATCTTCGACCTCACCATCGCGGGCGGGGCCGTCGGCGTTTAGGCCGCTATCGGTGCTGATGCGGAAGCGTGCGCCCAAAGACACGCCGGTTAGGGCGTTGGCTGGCACATTGAAGGTGAGTTGCACTGTGCCAACGGTGCCATTTGGCACAACTATCGTAGCCGTTTCGGTTGGGTCAAATACATAGTCGCCGTTAAAGTCGATAAACCCATATAGAGTCGCATCGGCGTAATTGTTAAACACCGGCACATCGACTTGCACGGTTTGCCCGGCAACAAAGGTCGGAAAAGTAATGCTCTTTTCGTCGTTGTTATTGTCGTTGTCATCGCCCAAGGCGTTGGGGTCAGGGATACCATCGGTCTCGGCATCGGGTTTGTCAAGAATCCACAATTGCTCGCCGATCACGTGGCTGGGGCCATTGTTGGCGCTGGTGGTGTTATAGCTGGGTGCGCCGCCGTTTTCGGGCAAATCACCCCAGTCATAATCGCCAGCCGGTGGCTTAACTTCGATCAGATAATCTTGCACTTCGCCGTCAACGGCTGGGCCATCGGCCCCCAAGCTGGTGTCGGTGCTGATGCGGAAACGTGCGCCCAATTGTACGCCGGTTAGGGCGTTAGATGGCACATTGAAGTTAAGCGAAACGGTGGTAAAAGTGGCAACCGGGATGACGAGTGTGACCGATTCGCTAGGGTCAAATATATAGTCTCCGTTAAAGTCGATAAAGCCATATAGCACAGCGCTAGAAGTTGTGCCATTCACAACAGAAACATTGACTTGGGCAGTTTGGCCCGGCACAAACGCTGGAAAGGTAATGCCGAGTTCGTCATTGTTATTGTCGTTATCATCGCCTGAAGCATTCGGATCAGGGATACCGTCGGTTTCAATATCGGGCTTGTCGCCAATCCACAATTCTTTGCCAGTAATGTGGTTGGGGCCGTTATTGGCGCTGGTGGTGTTATAGCTGGGTGCGCCGCCGTTTTCGGGCAAATCGCCCCAATCAAATGTTTTCTCAGGTGGTGGCTTAACACCAATCATATAGTCTTCCACTTCACCATCGGATGCAGTGGCCTTGGGGCCGAGGGTGGTATCGGTGCTGAGGCGGAAGCGTGCGCCAATCGCCGAGGCTGTAACTGCATTGACTGGCACAGTTACGGTCATGACAAATGTTTGAATACCTGTCATGTTGGCTGGAATAGTGATAGTAAATACTTCACCTGCGTCGTTTAATGTGCCGTTGCTGTTCCAGTCGAAGAAGGCATAAAGCACGGCGGCAGTGTTGGTGGCGTTTAGGGCATCGACCGAGACTTGGGCGGTTTGGCCCGCCACAATGGCAGTGGTAAAGTTGACACCGTCTTCGTCATCCACATTCGCAAGATCATCACCATCGGCGTTGGCGCTGGGTTGCCCATTGCTTTCAAAATCGAGGTTGATGCCCAATTTCATTTTGCTGCTGCTAATGTGGCATGCGCCGGTGCTGGTGAGCAAGGTTGGGTAGCTGGGTAAGCCCTTAATTCCATCTGGCAAGTCACCACAATCCATGGGTGGTGGGGTTGGGGTGGCTGTGGCAAGCGGCGCACCAACTTTAGAATAATAATCTTCAACTTCACCATCAGAGGCAATACCAATTGCACCGAGGTTAGGGTCGGTGCTGATACGAATACGTACACCCGGATTTACCCCTACCACAGCGGATAACGGCGCAGTGACAGGCACGTTATAGGTCACATTATTCGTGCCCGTTGGCACGGTCACTGTAAAGACCTCGCCTGCATCGGTGAGTGAGCCGTTGTAATTCCAATCGATAAAAATAGCCAAGGTGGCGGGTAAACCGGTCATGTTGGTGACACTAATGTCTAACACGGTCATTTGGCCTGCTGTGAAACCGGGCGATCCGGGCAATCCATCTTCATCATCGGCCCCATTTTGATCGTCACCTAGTGACAATGGGTCAGGTTGTCCATTAAATTCGGCATCAGGGGCGCTTCCAAGCCAAATGGTTTTGCCGAGTTGGTGACAAGCGCCTTTGTCATTGATCAACGTTGGATAATTGGGTAAGCCGCCAATGCCATTTGGCAAGTCGCCACAATCGAGATAAGGCGTGGCGGTCGGGGTGACTGTTGGGGTATTGGTGGCGGCTGGTGTTGCGGTTGAGGTCGGCGTGGGTGTTTCGGTGGCAGTGGCAGTGGGCGTAGAAGTCGCCACTGCGGGCGAGATTTTGGCATAATAATCTTCAACTTCACCATTGGAGGCAGTGCCATCGGGACCGAGATTGGGGTCGGTGCTGATGCGCAAGCGAACACCAACTTTAACGCCCATCAATGCCGATAATGGAACCGTGATCGGCACATTTTGCACCACATTATTTGTGCCAGCAGGCACGGTGATGGTAAATACTTCACCTGCATCATTTAGGATGCCGTTATGATTCCAATCCATAAAAACAGCCAAGGTTGCGGGCAAAACGGTAATATTGGTGGCGATAATATTTAGCGAAGTGATTTGGCCCGCTGGTAAAAGCAACGCCGAAGCGTAGCCAACCAAACCATCCTCATCATCTGTTCCAGCCGTGTCATCGCCTTTCGATGTGACATCTGGTTGCCCATCAAATTCAGCATCGGGGGCGCTGCCCAACCAAATGCTTTGTCCGACGGTATGACAAGCACCATTATTGGCAAGCAATGTCGGGTAATTGGCTTCATTCACAATGCCATACGGCAAGTCGCCACAATCGAGGCTGGGAATTGGGGTCGGGGTGGCTGTGGGTGTTGCAGTAGACGTGTCTGTAGGGGTTGGTGTAACAGTAGGCGTATTGGTCGAAGTTGGCGTAGGGGTGACAGTCGGTGTCGGCGTGCTGGGTGCTTGCACATCAATTAGGTAGTCTTCTACTTCGCCATCAACAGCATAACCAGTAGGGCCGAGGGCTGGGTTGGTGCTCAGACGCACACGCATACCGATTCTATAGCTGGTTATAGCTGTCATTGGCACAGTTAGGGTAAAAGCACCGGCATTGGTGCTACCGGCTGGCACAGAGAGTGAGATCACTTCGCCCGGGTCATTTAAAACGCCGTTACCATCCCAATCGATAAAGAAATAAATCCATGCATTGCTGCCGGTGTTATTGATGGGGGTTCCGGTGATGGTGGCAGATTGCCCAAGTATGAAGGTCGAATAGCTGATGCCATCTTCGTCATTACCATCCCCCAAAGCATCGGCACTGGGTTGGCCGTTGGCTTCGGCGTCAATCAGGTTGCCAATTTTCAGTAATGGGGTCAAGCCATGACATGGGCCATTCACATTGGTAAGGGTGTTGTAGCTGGCTGAGTTGGTAGCATTACCATCAGGCAAGTCACCACAATCTTTGGTGGCATATTGCACCTGAATGAGATAGTCTTCTACTTCGCCATCCATTGCCAAACCGGTCGGGCCAAGATTTGAAGCGCTTGCCACGCGAATGCGAAAACCAATTTTTTGTGATATGACTGCGTTGAGAGGGACAAGCATCGGAATATCGTAATACGTTGTCCCATTCGAACCGTTTGTTACGCTGCGGGTATAAACTTCACCCGCATCATTTAATACACCATTCCCATTCCAGTCTACAAACACATAGAGGGTAGCTGGGGTGGGTGCATTCCAAACACCAACTTGAATACTAGGTGTCGTCACTTGGCCGGGAACCCATGTCGCTGTCCCAAAATTAAAAAAAGCAGTTTCGTCGTTATAAAAAGTTGAGTTATCTCCCGTTGCAGTGGCATTTGGCTGCCCATCTAACTCAAGGTCGAGTGTTGTCGGGCCGCCGACTCCCAAATATAAATAACCAGTTTTAACATGACATGGCCCACCATTGGCACGTAAAGTGGGGTAGTTTGGCGATTGGGTGGCATTGCCATCGGGCAAGTCGCCACAATCTAACCCAAAATAGCCAAAGTCAGCCGTTGTAATTACTTGGCCAACCCCAAATAATGGCTGAACTAATACATTCGGTGAAGTGCGCGAATAACCAGCGGTATTGACCAAAGTCGAATCAACCGACGTAACCGTATAGGTGCTAGGGGGTAAATTGGGCGCTTGATAATAACCGGTAATCGACACACTTGCCATAAGCAAAGTGCCATTTGCATCAACCACAGATACTGGTCCGGCAAAAACATTAGTATCTAGCCATATCTCACCCGGGTCTTGAATTCCATTTTCATTTAAGTCAAAATAAATTTGGTCACCCAAAGTTGCTCCCAACTCTACAAAGGTATAAGTCGCACCTATCGCCCCATTTCCACCTAAAGAAATTTGACTAATCACATCATTCCCCACAGTTCCACCAAGTGACCCTGCATAGTCGGGGCCATCCAAATATTGCGGAGGCTGTTGCTCGGTAATAGTATAGGTACCGGGTACTAAGTTAGAAAATTGAGATACAGTGCTGTTGGTCGTTAGTAATGAAAGTAAGACAGGTTGTCCATAGACATTTACCCCAGTCAATGTAATCAAGACACTTGGGATAAGTGAGCCACTTGTTGACCCCAAACGAACCCAAGTTCTAAGCGTCCCCGGTTTAATCTCACCAAAGTTATTGTTATACGAGGTCCAACCATACAACAGTGTGATATTTGAAATTTGGTCAGCGCTGATTAAACCATTTCCCATATCAGCAGGGGTGTTATTAACATTACCGCCTGCTGTCCCCGGGGTGTCTTTATAATCCAAATAGGTGGCTGGTTGTTGCTCGGTAACAGTATAAACCCCAGAAAACAAATTGGTAAATGTATATAAACCGTTGCTCGTCGTTGTAGTTGCCAATACGGGGGCGCCGCCATTCGTAAAGCCAGTTAGTGTAACGACAACGCCCGATATATTCGCCTCTCCATTATCATAACCGCCATTCATGTTGGAATCATGATAGACCCGACCGCTAATTGCACCCGGGATCAAACGCACCGGCACATCGTTTGACACAGCAGCCAAACCGATGCCAGTGGGCGAAGCCGAAAATCGGTTGGTGAAAATATTGCCAAAATTGCTACCATTTGAATCAAAGGTCAGGGTAATGATGCGGCGCACAGTCGGCTGGCCCACCACAAAGGGCGGCAACGTGGCATCGTCACGAATACGAATGGCAGTGACATCGGCATAATTAAAGTTACACGGCGCGGCCCCCGGCAATGGCCCAGCGCACCACTGCGCAACGGTGCTAGAAACAGGCAAGCGTGGCACCAAAGCCGAAGCCGTATTGGTGTAATACACGGTCATACTCGGCATCAGCGATGCCGACATAAATTGGGTGCCGCCGGGCGTGATAATACTGGCGGGGATGCGACCATCGCCGACATAAGGAAACACATCAACTGCGTCAACCCCCGGCACCGAGGCAGTTGTATCAACGTTGCTGTAGTAAATTGAATAGGTATAAACATCGCCCGGCTCAATATAGGGAGTCGATGTTTCTTTGCCAACGCCCAACGCCACCTGATTACTAACATTGACCGCTTTGGTAGCGGTGCGAAAGCTAATATCACTTAAATCATCGGGGGTATAAATATAAGCGCGGTTGGTCAAAGCAGAGCCATTGGGGGTATCGCCCGCCGTTACCGCGCGAAAACGAATGACCGGCAATGTCGTACTGCTCGTAACCACCGTGCCCGGCAACTGCCATACCAGGGTCATGCTGGTTGTGCCATAAATAATAATAGGCGGAAAAGGCAACCCATTATAGGTAGCCGTGCCCGGCACATAGGTCAAATAAGTTGGCAATACATCGGTAATGGTGACATTGGTGGCAATCGTGTCAGAAACCCCCATCGTAAATTTTGGGGTTAACGTAAACGTTACACCATCGCCAGCATTCAGTGCGCCTAAGGTGGCGGGTTCGGTGGCTTTGGTAATGGTGGCAATCACACGATCAAGAAAAGCGTGATTGGCCAAATAACCATGCTGGGGGGAACTCCAAATCGCATTTGGGTTAGCACCGCCACTGCCTTCTAATACCCACCCCGGCAACCCATCCCATTTATAAGTGGCATAGTTCGGCAACATTTCACCCACCGGCATCGGCTGCCCGGCATTTGGCCCAAACGCAAATGTATTACGCACCGTTTGTGTGATAAAGGTATTCGTATTCATTTTGGCCTCAATATCTGAGGTGAATCGAATACGCACTTTGGTGATGGCATCCCTGCCGCCCGGCACATTCAGGGTACTGGTAAACCAACCTGCTGTCGAATCGGCATTATCACAGGTGGCATATTGTTGGTCGTTGGTATTGGCCCAATAAGCCAAACCCGGGCTACCGCCAGTGCCATATTCAGCCACATAGGTGGGCGTGATCACAGCCCCACCCACCGCACTTGCAACCGTCATGCGAACGGCGTTACCCGCTGCCCCATCTGTGACAACCATGCGCATATTATCAAATTTATCGCAAATCATCACATTCTGCATTGGGTTATTGCTCGTATTATTCAGCATTAAGCGTGTCAAAAACCGTTGTCCGGTCACCACTAAGCCATTATTGGCATTTGTAGCGGTTGTGCCGTCTAAGTTGGTGGTGGCTGTTTTCAAATAGCGTTTTTGCCAAGAGCCAGTGGTATTGGTACCAAGGGTATATGTCGTCACGTTATTCGCTAAAGGTTCTAGCCCAGCCCCATAGTTAGAAACACCGCTAATACTATTGGGGTCAAACCCAGACACGGTATTACGAATAGACAAACTACCACCCGCGTTATTCACATCGGTAATGGGCAGCCAAAAATTAATCAGATATTGGGCAACCGCCGTTGCAGCCGGAACAGCCGTAAAGTTTGTAACCGAAATTCCAATCGCCGTCCCGGGCGCAGATTGGGTACACGTCACCGAGCCACCGCCAGCCGTTGTGGTTGAACACGGGCTATAGCCGCCCCAATTCATTAACACAAAATTAAGCGGCACGGTCGGGCTATAAATGGCAGTATCGGTAAACCCCCAGCTTGAGGCCATTTGCTCGGCCCCCAACCCATTCGTCGGGCCATTGATCCCAATCGTCCATTGCACCCGATACCCATCTTCACCATTCGGGCCATCGGCTGGGGCCGATGTCACCCCCGATAAAAGCTTCGTCATATCATATTTGATACCTGCTGATACAGTATTGGTAGCAATGACACTGGCACTCACGGGGGCGTTGGCAGTCGATGAAATTGTGCCGCCCACCGTCACCACGGTACCATTATTTAACGAGCCTAATATTTTGGCATCCGCATAAAATGCCTCAACATAGCCACCACCGCCTGTAGAGACACCGTCATAATCGCCTACATTACAGCGCAAAATACGCTTGTCGCCACTACCCGACACCAAATCGAAAAGCCCCGAGCCGGGGTTTGGAATACCGCCCACACCACATTGGGCTGGCAACGACACCCACTGCATCCCGGCGGGCAAAGTGCTCGCAACGGTAGTAGTATTGGCATTCGCCCCACCATTCGCCGCAAAGGGACCAACAATGTTATAGGCAAATTGATACGTTACCTTGTCATTGGTGCGCACAATCGTATCAGGGTCAGCCGTTGTTGGGCCAATGCCTGAAGTATCACAATAATCTTCGCCCGCAGTCCAACTGCTGGGCGATTGGGTGGCACAGTTGGCGGCTGGCGTGCTAAATGAGCCAGCGCCACTACGAAATGAATATACTTCCAAATTCAAGGTAGCAGCCTTTGCCACTTGTGGCGTGCTTAACACTGAAATAGGCAGCCCCGATGCCAAAATAGCCAAAGTCAATAATGAACGCAACAAACGTTGCGATATCGGGGGCAATTTATTTGCTACCGTGCGCCCGTCTTGGGGAATTTGTCGCTGTGGAGATAATTTCATTGTTACAAAATAAGAATTCGCTTTGATCTACTAAGAAGCCCAAGCTAAATCTAAGCAATAAGTCATTTAAGCCATTTCCGATAAAACTGACTAACTACATTCCATTAGTCATGGAAAAAGAAACCTAAAAAGCATTTTTGACGACAAAAACGACACGAACGATATATTCCGTGAGGGGGAGTGGGAGGTAAAAATGTCATCGTCATTCAAAGTGGTAGATATCGCTTTGATGACAATAGTAATAGACAGGTATCGCCCGAACTATCGGGAGAAACGCAAAAATGCGTCATTCTTTGGCCTGATTCAATATCACTAATTTAAACAGACAATCCTAGCAACACTCATGGTTGCCACGAGTTTGCAACAAAATTTGCAGAATAAAATTAATGTTTTTTTTGCAATTAATTTGTTTTCATCCAATAGTCTTAGCAACAAATTGGTCTAAATAGGTATTCCGGCAATGCCCCTAAAAGACAGTGGCGCATTGAGCATAAGGCTCAATGCGCCACTGTCTTTTATCAAAATATACCAAGAAAGAGTAAAACTGAGGGAATGCCAATTTCACTATCCCTCCGCAAGAGGCCAGATGGCTGGCCTACGCTTGCGGGGGGATAGTGAAATCAGCAAAACCGCATTATGCCTTTCTATTGCAAATTTGCACTTCCTGTCAAACCCCCATTCCCGCGTTGCAATTTCAACGTCAACGGCAAAAATACCTTACTAGCCCCATTCATACCAACTGCCCCACCCCACTTGGCTGGGCCATATACATTGGTTTGTCCTGTTGTTTCAGTTTCAACCAACCAATAGGTATAAACCATACCAGTTAAGGCAGTGCTATCGATAAATTCATAAGTGCCACCTGCGCCGCCGCGACCTTCACCCAAAATTGCTTCTGGTGTCACCTTCTCAGCGTTATCCGAAATCGTTGTATCGGTGTATCTGCCCTCAACACGATAAACTGCAAAACTCCATGTATCAATCTCGCTTAAGGTTACCCATTTCACCCGCACACCGCCCCCCTTTTGGGGTGTCGCCTCAAAGCTTGCCAAAGTGACTGCGCTCGGGGCAAATGAGTTATCAACCATATTGCTATTGCGCGATTGCACAACAACACCGCTCTCTAACCCTGAAATCTGTGCCACGTTTGTTATCACAGTAACTGCCGAAACTTCAGATTCCAAAATTCTCACTTTAAACACAATCGTGCGAGTCTCGCCCGGGTTCAAAGTTCCAAGCTCCCAAATCAACTTACCAGCAAGCTGTCGAGTTGGGGCAGGCACAGCGCTGCCCGCCACATACACCACCACTGGGCTATCAATTGGGTCTGTCACAACGACACCCGTCGCCGCCGAATTACCTAGGTTCTTCGCAATCAAGGTATATACCAACTCATCACCCGGGCTAACCGATGAGCCGCTTTGCCCGCCACTTGGTGTCGTCACTTGCTTCTCAATCCCAAGTTGTGGCAATTGATACAACCCAGCATCTACATGCGCATCTGTACCACCGCTAATAATATTCAGCGGTTCCGATACCCCAGACAACACATTCACATCGCTATCTAAGTTATCATTTAACCCTACATTTGCTGTTGTAAATGCGTATCCGCCTAGCGACACAAAGCTCACGGTATAAGTCGCACTAATCAAATTAGCAAATTGATACGTCCCACTTGCGCTGGTCGTCGTTGTGCTAATCAGCACCCCGCCACTATATAAGCGCACCGACACATTCGGGATGCCAGTATCATCTGCATCTTGAATACCGTTTTGGTTCACATCTAACCATGCCCGTCCACTCACCATAGCCGGTCTCCAAAAACCGCTATCAATCGTCAGGTTTTGCTGGCCAGCACTCAAAATCACCGGTACCACCAACCCATCGTTGTCAGCTGTATCCCCACCTACATTAAGCAAAGTCTGCTGATATCCGGTTGGCTGACTAAAAGTAACGGTATAAGGCACATTTGCCAGCAAACCAACAAATTGATACGCCCCTGTAATGCTTGTAGTCGTCGTCATGGTTTGGGTTGGTGTTGTGAGAATCACAAGCACATTCGCAATACCGGGTTCACCTGCATCTTGTTGCCCGTTATGATTTACATCCTCCCACACCGAGTTTCCAATCACCCCTACATTGGCATACCCATTCAAGTCATTTACAGTGCCACCTGCCACTATGTTATAAGCGGTCGGGTCTGTTCCCACCGCCTGCACTCCTGCTGGCGGGTTCACCACATCGACGATCGTCGTACCAACTGGCACGGTGGCGGTAAATAGACCATTCACATCTGTTAATAC
>CAZLOF010000073.1:6474-11993 GCA_964560745.1 uncultured Thermoflexus sp. | reverse complement strand
CCATATGGACGTTGACAGCATCAACAATATAACCCGTGCCATGCTCAATGGCATAGGTTATTTGGTGTTGCAAGCTGCTAGCGACAGACTGTAGCCTCACCCCATATTGTGAAATGATATGAACATTAACAACAACATGTTTTTTAGCGTCATCACCCTCACTTAGTTTCACATCTAAGCCACGATGTGGCTCGCGTTGGGTGCAATCATGCCCTGTATGTCGGGATGCAATGCCCAACACGCCATAGGTATTTAAGGTCGCATTAAGCGCAAGGCTAAAAACGACTTGGGGCTTGATGTGGGTTTCACCGATTGGTATGGTTGCAGACTCGTCACTCATGATGAGCTAATTTTACTCTGAATGCGACGATGCTATGATCTCAATATTAAGGAGTAAAAAGGGTTTTGCCCCAATCGCTAGCTCGCTGATAGCGATTTCAGGGTTATATCTTTTAAATTGCCACTGGCAAGGTAAACCAAAAAGTTGAACCAACCCCTAATTTACTGCTAACCCCTATATGCCCGCCCATGCCTTCGATCAGGCCTTTTGAAATGGCTAAGCCCAAACCAGTGCCAGGATAACGGCGTGCCATAGAACCATCTAATTGAGCAAAAGGCTGAAATAAACGGGGTAAATCTCGCTCCGCAATTCCAATACCCGTATCAGCAATTTCAAAACGCACACTTGGCTTATTTTCGATGCTATGGTCACATTTAACAGATACAGTAACACCACCTTCGTGGGTAAATTTGGTGGCATTGCCGACCAAATTAAGCAATACTTGGCGCAAACGTGCGCCATCAGTCATAATAAATTGTGGCACATCATCGGCAATAAAAGTGTCAAATTTTAGTTTGCGGTCTTTGGCATGGGCAAACATTAATTTTGCTACATCAGCAATGGCTGGGCGTAATTCAAATGAGGTAGCCGCAATATTAATACGCCCCACTTCCATTTTTGCAAAATCCAAAATATCATTGATGATGGTCATCAAGGCCCAGCCTGAATCTTGAATAATTTGAGCCAAGTCACGCTGATCGTCCGTCAATTCTGAATCGAGTAATAACTCTGCCATGCCCAAAATGCCATTCATCGGGGTGCGAATTTCATGGCTCATGGTCGCCATAAATTCAGATTTCAGCCGTGATGATTCACGCAACGACTCCTCAACCATTTTGCTGGCAGTAATATCGGTGGCAATCCCATCAATACGCAAGGGCTTGCCATCAGAATCACGCACGATCCATGCACGCACTCGCATCCAGCGTGGTTCATTACCGCCTAAAATAAGTTGATGCTCACCGTCATGTTTGCCAGTGCGATAAAGTTTGCGAATGGCTCTGGTAACGGCTTGCGCATGAGGGAGATCAAACAGGTGCGGCCAATTTTGAGGGTCGCTTTTGATATCACCATAATGCCCACCCAAAGCCTTTTGTCCGGCAGGGTTTAAATAAAGTAGTTTTAGCCCCGGCACCTCAGCAGAAAACATCACATCTTCGAGCGAATTGAGAATGCTATTGATGCGCTCAGTTTGTAGCATTAATTGATCACGCGCATATTTTAACTCGGCCATGTCACGAATCACATTGACCGAGCCGACCCGATTACCCTGCTCATCGAGCAAAGGCGCAACGGCATCGCTAATATATACGGCGCTGCCATCGCGGCGAATGTGAAATAGCTCGGCTTGTGAAATGCCGCCACGCTCGATACTTTGTTGACGTAGTTTTTCTTGTTGCTCGGGGCTAATATAACGGCGGCGAATGATTTCTGAGATCGATTTCCCAATCACTTCTTCGGCTTTCCAACCATACAAACGCTCGGCGGCTTTGTTCCAAGATTGAATGATGCGGCGATTATCGTAAGCCACGACCGCATCAAAAATGCTATCGAAGATTTGTTGCGTAAAATTTTGATTTTCGCGCAAGGCCCGTTGCACTTGATGCCTATCGGCCAAATCGTGCCAATGCAATAACACACCCGTGCATTCTTCTTTTTCAATCAATAAAGCAGCCCTAAAACCACCTTCAATAATGCTGCCATCGCGTTTTACCAAACGCAATTCTGCTTGAAAAACAGGCGAGGGAGTAGCAGCTTGTCGGGTTTTAATTGCCCCTAAGATATGATCAAAGTGGGCTGTCGCTAGTGCTTGGTCATCGGGATAAATAAAATTTAAAAAAGTATTGCCAACTAGCTCAGATGGGGTATACCCTAAAACATTTTTTACCGACGCATTGACAAAGCGCACCACCCCTTCGAGGGTGACGGCCATAACGACATCAGGCGCTGAGTCAATCAGCATCTGATAATCAGATTGGGATACAGAAATATGATTATTAATCACCGATTAGTTAATTGCGATGCATGTTGTTGATATGAATCGGCATATTCCTTAACTCAAATTTTATCAGGTCAATAGATGCAAACATCCTTTATTTCTTCGTAATCAATCATTAGTATGAATAAATTCAGCCGTTAGATGGGGGAGCTTGAGTATCTTCTCAATAGTTAGAGGAGTCGGCAAAAGATGTAATGCCGAACGCACTATCACTTCGTGGGAGAGGGCAAAAGCCTCTAGACACGAAGTGATAGTGCGTTCAGCAAAAATTTATTTTAATTTTACTATTTACTGAGAAGATACAATTTATACATATATTATGCGCAAACTGCAACTTAGTGACATGGGAAACCTCGCCCTCTTAGCTCTTATTTTATTAAATCCGCTCTTATGGTTTTTGTTTCCGCCCATGCCCTCCTCGCAGGGTTTGCCCAATATAGGTCAAAGAATGCTGGCAGAGATCTGCTCGACTACAGCTATGGCGCTCATGACATGTTCTATCGTCTTATCATTGCGCTTGCGTTTTCTCGAGCCGTTTTTTGGCGGGTTAGACCAAATGTATAAAACCCACAAAACGGCTGGCGTGACAGCCGTTGTCATATTGATCATTCACTATGCCCTTGTTTTGCCGTTTAAATCGTCATCATTCGGATTGCAATTGGGTGTGATTGCGTTTTCTGGCATTTTGTTGCTGGTTTTTTTTACGCTTGCACCGCGCATCCCCACGCTTGGCGGCTATTTCCAGCTTGAGTATCATCAATGGAAATGGATGCATAAACTGATTGGGATATTCTTTATCATAGGAAATTTGCACGCCACGAATGTCAACACCTTGCTGATCGATGCACCTATTCCGGGTTGGTATTGGAAAATAATGACCAATATCGGTATAGTGGCCTATCTTTATCGTGAATTGGTGCAACCTTGGCTACAGCGTCCACATCATTACAAAGTTGCAAGGGCCAATGCGCTCAACCCCTCAACGCTTGAGCTAACACTAGCACCTGACGGGCGTAAATTGTCACATCGGGCCGGTCAATTTGCGTTTATTCGTCTGCCCAGCGCCCAAGGGTTGGCCGAGTCGCATCCTTTCACGATCAGCAGCGCCCCCCATGAGCCAAATCTGCGATTTTCGATCAAAGCGTGTGGTGATTGGACAAAACAATTGCATAAAACAGCCAAGGTAGGCATGACGGTGAAAGTGGAAGGGCCATATGGGCATATGAACTATAAACACGCCAACGGTGGGCAAATTTGGATTGCGGGTGGCATTGGGATTACGCCATTTTTAAGTTGGGTGCGCGATTTTGGCGACACACTAGACCATGACATTTACTTTTTTTATACGGTGCGGGCCGAAACCGACGCTTTGTTTTGGGGTGAATTTGCGCAGGCGGCAGCCCAACACCCTCGTTTTCATGCTGTGTTAAATGTTTCATCCACCGGCGGCAGTTTGAGCATAGACAAAATCCAATCACATTGTGGTGATATTCGAGATAAGCACATTTATCTGTGTGGGCCGCTTGCCATGACAATGGGCTTTGTCTCAAAATTTAAGGCTTTGGGCATGCCCGCTAACCAAATCCATTTTGAAGAATTTAACTTTCGCTAATTAGGGCATTGCAAGTAAAATAAATCTACGCCGAAATCGCTATCCCTCCTCAAACTGTGCTTGAGGAGGGATAGCGATTTCGGCATTAATCAATTGCCTCTAGCGCAGCGGTTGCAGGGACATTGGTCTCACGGGCGAAACTTCGCACATCGCTGGCCTGCAAAAAATAGATACATACCAAAAAGCCAATGGCTTCAAGAGTAAATACAATTCCATAAGCGGCACTGGGGGCAAACCCAGCAGCACGGGTTAGGTCATAGATAATGCCGCCTAAGGCAATGCCAATGCCACGTGCCAATAGTTGCGCCATACTCCACAACCCCAAATAAACACCAGCACGGTTATCGAGCGCCATCACCATCAACAGTGGCGATGCCCCAGCGGTATAAATGCCAAATCCCAAACCAAACGCGGTGACAGATGGAATAACCATGCTTTCGTTTTGGCTAAATGTAGCAAAAGCCATCCACGCCATGCCAAACGATGACAAAATTAAACCAAGCAAAGCAATTTTGGTCTGTTCAACCGTTGCCCATTTGCGCGTAAGGCCAATGCAACCAATTAAACCAACCAATAGCCCAATCCCCCAAAAGCCAGTTGTAATGGCAGATTGGCTAAAGCTATAGCCAAATACTTCGCGCAGGCTTGGCTCTAGCACGCCATCTTGCCCAAAGCCGCTCATGGCGCCAATGGCCAACAACATAAAAAAGCTACGCATACGGCGGTCGCCGAGAATACTTTTGAGCACACTTCTAAATTGAGCGAGATTATTGGCTGCATTATTGGTGGCGGCGGATGATGATGCTTGTTGCGCGGCGGCAAGCGTGCGATTTGGTTTTTCAATTCCAACGACAGACCCAATCCATGCAATTAATGAAATAGCCAGCGCTACCACAGTGGCCAGCCAAAATAAATCGAGGTTATATTGGGCTAAGCTGCTGCGATTATTTTCATAATTTGGCAAAAATGCTTGCGCTAGACGGGCATAGATAAGCGGGCTAAAGGCAAAGGCCGCCACCAACATGGTTTGCACAATGGCATAAGCCAACCCTTGCTTGGCTTTAGGTGCGCTATCGCGTACCAATGCAATGAATGGGCTACCCGAGGTTTGAGTGCCAATACCATACATCACAAAAGCCAAAAACGCCAACGCCCAGCCCAAGCCATTGCCGCCCAAAATCAGCGTCGTGGCAAGGGGCAACAACGGCAGCGAAATCAACATTAGCCCGCGCCCGATCCAAATATAAGGCAAGCGATGATAGCCCCAAATGGGATGGGTGTCTGACAAATGCCCAGTAAAAATGGTGAGTGGAACCAACAATTGCCGCATCGCCAATAATAGTGTTACCGGTGTTGCCACAAAGCCACCCAACGCCATCATGCCATTTGCCATCACATAATTCCAAATCGATGAGCCTAAAATATCGGCAAACGATGAGCCAATGTGAAAAGTGCCCAACCGCATTGATCGCAAATAACTAAAACGGGGTTCGTCGGGTGGTGTGGGGGAAGCTGCAATTAATGGGTAAAGTGTAACCTGATTGGCTGAATTTTGCGATAACCTAAGT
>CAZLOF010000073.1:0-6464 GCA_964560745.1 uncultured Thermoflexus sp. | reverse complement strand
CCTAAGTTAAATGTTAATTGATGTTGCAGGTATGCCTTAGAGTGTCCCCCTCTTTATACAAATTTTTATAAAGATGAAGGGCCGATATCACTCTCTATCCGCAAAAGCTACGCTTTTGCGGATAGAGAGTGATATCGGCAAAACCTTATATCAACTCTGAATCTGCTCTATATTGCAACAAAAGACCCTACAAAGTTGCTGCTTTCAGCTCGTGTTCTAATTCATTAAACAAGGCAATATTGCACCGAAATGAGAGGTTAGCCTCATCTACCAAGCGGTGCTTTTCATCCTCATCCATTGGCAAAGCATCGATAGCAATGCGATAGCGCTCTTTAAAAGCAGGAATATCGGGTACACCACTAAAATTGTAAAAGGCCACACCGTCTTCATTTTCTAAGTGGTAGGCACGTTTGACTACTTTTTTAATCATTTGCCCACCCGATAGATCGCCCAAATAGCGGGTATATTGATGAGCAATAATGCCAGTAGGCCAATGGGAAGCGAGCCATTCGATACGGTCGGCATAATTTTGGGTTGCTGCGGTCATGTCGCGGTTATGATCTGCCGTGTGCTTAAAAAATGCTAAATCTTGTTGCATCGCCTCAACACGAAACAATTCGGGGAAATACATTTTGCCCAAGATGGGATGATTAGCATTTTGAGTCTGATATTTTTCGATCAAAGCATAAACTTGTTGTAACCGCGCTAACATATGGCAATAGATTTCACGACTCACTTGCCCCCGAAAAAAAGCTTGCATAAACAGTGAGCGTTCAGCAGCTAGGTGTAAATCGCGTGTGCCTTCGCGTAATTTGTTAGAAATAGGGTTGATAGGTGGCATAGTTTTGTAATATCAGTTTAAATTACTGTTTTTCAAGGTGGATGAAACGGACTTTCATTTAGGTTAAGAACCAAAATGATAACACTAGCAATACCAAAGCGCAATAGATACAGTTAATCTTAATCTCTGTGGGGTGTAACAGTTTAGATTAACCAAGGTTAATTGGCGCATCAAAAATTAACCATACCTTTGATCGCTTTGGCCTGCAAAAACACCCCCAACTCGGCAATAGCAGCAGCGGTGGCCTGTTGAATATCGGGCGTGGGTGTAATATCGGCTTCATAATAAATACGATTCACCTCAAACTCGCGGCTGCGGCGGTTCATTTGTGAATCAACCCGCCCAATCAGCCGATCGCCGTGCAAAATGGGCATGACATAATAACCATATTTGCGTTTGGCTTGTGGCACATAAATCTCGATGGTAAAATCGAAATTCCAGAGTTGTTGTGTGCGTTTGCGGTCGCAAATGAGGTTATCGAAAGGCGAAAGCAATACCGTGCGGGGTTGCCAATCACCTGCCTCAATTCGCTCCAGCGCCGCCACATCATCACGATGCAAATACCATGTGCCGGGCAATTTACGCTCGCCCACAATTTGTACTGGTTCAATCACACCTTCGCGCTGCAAATCGGCCAATACTTCGGGCAAATGCTCGTAGCGCCCACGAATAAAATGTTGTTTAATTTGCAACGGCGTGGCCACCCCCAAGGCACGAATGGCGCGTTGGGTAGCCGCATGAGTCACTTCACGCGGCGAAAGGGCGTGGCGCGGGGTTGATTCGGGCAGACAACGCTCGCTTAAATCCCACAATTTTTGAATACCACTGCGACCCGCCACCATCAGCACCCCTTCCATCCACAAAAAATCAAGCATCCGACTGACATTGCGACCAGAGTTCCAGCCGGTTGACCACCAATCCGTAATTTGCACTTCTTTGTTTTCAAACATGCGCGATGGCAACGGCCCACGTTCACGAATTTGGGTCAAAATATGCTCACGTAATGGCGCGTTAGCGGCAATCCATTCAAGCCGGCGTTTGGCCCATGTGCTCGTTGGGTTGCCATAGTTACGCATCATCAGGTTGTGAATGGCGTAATCGCTAGTGGGAACAATGGCGGCACAATGCGCCCAATATTCAAACAGCATATGATCGCGCCACAACAATTGGTCGAGGTGTGCTGGGTCATAATTGCCGAGGCGGCTAAATAGCACTAATAAATGCGAGCGTGCCACCGCGCTAATCGGGTCGAGTTGTAAACACCCAAGGTCTTGCACCAAATTTAAAATTGCATTGGGCGAGCTGGGCGGCGGTGTGCCACTTAGGGCCTGCTTGTAAATGGCGAGTTTGCGTGTATTTTCTAAAGTCAGTAAGCGCATATTTTTTAGCTTAGGGCGCGTCCCCAGACGCGCATGTCTCCGTGCATCACATCGTCGGTGGCTTCATATTTAACTCATCAGCCAATTTGCCATCGCGCATATGAATGACCCGATGGGCAAATTGACTCATGCGCGGGTCGTGGGTGACATAAACAACCGTCGTGCCGCGCTCTTTATTGAGGCGCGTCAACAATTCCATCACATCAAACGAGGTTTGAGTGTCAAGATCGCCGGTCATTTCATCACCAATAAGCAGCGGCGGGTCGTTAGACAAAGCGCGGGCAATCGCCACCCGTTGTTGTTGCCCGCCCGATAACTCACTAGGGTAATGGTTCATGCGGTCGGCAAGGCCAACCAAGCCCATCAACTCACGAGCATAATCTTGTTTGCGTTTGCTCATCAACACCATCGGCACTTGCACATTTTCGAGCGCGGTAAAGTTTGACAACAAATTGAAGTTTTGAAAAACATACCCCATTTTGCGCAAGCGCAGCCGCGCCAATTTTTCTTCAGACAGCGACACCACGTCTTCGCCGTCTACAGTCACATGCCCGCGTGAGGGTGTGTCTAGCCCCCCAATAATATTAAGCAAGGTGGTTTTGCCGCTGCCCGATGGCCCCATCAGGCATAAAATTTCGCCACGCACCACATTGAGCGACACCCCACGTAACGCTGGCACCGCCTCTTTGCCCATAATAAACGACTTATGCACATCTTCGAGCTTAACGATATATTGATCGGGCGTGGCGCTTATGGCGGCTTTTTCACTGCGGCGAAACATGGGTCTATTGTAACGAATGGCGATTTCTGGTAAATGAGTCATTAATACTCTAAGTAATTGTCATCTTTTGTCAAGTCACAATCTATTTTATTGATAGATAATATATCAAGAGGTGTATATGCATACCAGTTTAGCTTTTGCTTTTTTGACAATCTGTTTAATGTTTTCAATTCATACTATTCCTTTACAAACTATTTCACCCACCGCATCTGGGGTGGTAATGGAGAAGGCTGAGTTTCAAGTTCAAAAAACGGCCAATGCTGTTAAGCAACTTGCTGCTAATGATGTAACAAGTTGTCTGATTACAGATGAAGGCGCAATGCAATGTTGGGGGCAGCCAGTTTATGGCTCTGAAAAAAGTAATATACCTAAAACAGTGGAAGGATTAGGCGAGGATGTTATTGCTATTTCTTTAGGAAATGACGAATCTAGCTCCTATTATTCCAGTCGTTCTTTTGCATGTGCATTGTTAAAAAATGGCAGGTTGAAATGTTTTGGCAATAATTCTGACGGGCAATTAGGCGATGGCACTTTGGAAAACCGTTCAATGCCCCAAAGTGTTTTAGCCTTAAACGAAACAGCTATTGATGTCAGCACAGGAATGTCGCATACTTGCGCGCTGCAAAGCGATGGCAGGGTGAAATGTTGGGGGGATAATACCTATGGTCAACTTGGGCAAAAAAATATTTCTTTGAGTGCTTTGCCAATTGAAGTGACTGGCCTAAAAGAAGGAGCCAAAGCAATCGCAGTCGGCGGACAACATAGTTGTGCGCTTTTACTATCTGGTCAAATAAAATGTTGGGGTAAAAATGACAATGGGCAGCTAGGTAATGGCACAATTGGTGGCTATAAAGGTGTTAGCGACCCAGTTATAGTTGTTGGTTTAGCTGGCGAAGTAAAAAGCCTTATTTCAGGTGCAAATCATACCTGTGTCGTCCTAAAAAATGGACAAATGCAATGTTGGGGATCGAACGAATATGGGCAAACTGGAAGTGCCCCCAATGTATCAGGCAGCTCCAATAATCAGCCTACACCTACTATCGTTCAAAATTTACCGGGCAAAGTTATGTTTGCGAATGCAGGAAAGGCACATAGCTGTGCTGTGATCGAAGATGGCAGCGTTTATTGTTGGGGGAGCAATATTCGTGGTCAATTAGGAATTGGCGAAACCGCTCGGATATCTGCTGTGCGAAAAGCGATAGCTTTGCCATTCGCTGCTGTTAATTTGGCATTGGGAAACGCGCATACTTGTGCATTGTTAGCTGACAAAACCATATGGTGCTGGGGCAAAAATAACGACGGTCAAGCTGGTGAAAATTTACGTCCTAACCATGCATCGGCCACCTTACCTTCGACGGCAAAGTATATTGCATCATCAGAATCACATACTTGCGTTATTGTGCAACAAGATGATGTCTATTGTTGGCGAGAAAATAGCTATTATTCAAATGACGAGATAAAAAATGCAAATTATGCGACGAAAATATCTGCTTTACCTAACTCAATCCAAGCAATTTCAGTCGGCAATAATTTTACTTGCGCGGCTCCTAAATCTGGTGGAGTATTGTGTTGGGGGCTTAATACATATGGAGAATTGGGCAATCAAAAACAGTTGACATCTACTATACCCATTGCAGTCAATGGAATCACAGAAAACGTAATTGCTTTAACGTCTGGCACATCTCATACCTGTGCATTAACCGAAAATGGGAAAGTGAAATGCTGGGGAAAAAATTTAAATAGCCAATATGTAGCAACACAACTGCTGCTTCTACCTGAGATAAAGCAAATTACAACATTAGACGACTTTTCCTGTGCGTTATCTGTATCTGGGGCTGTCTATTGCTGGGGTGGAACTCCTGCCACAGACAGCGGCGTGGTTCAGATTCCCAGTCTCAGCGAAGGTGGCGTGGCATTAGGCTCGTCTAAATTCAATGCTTGTGTTTTATTGACTGATGGTTCTATAAAATGTTGGCGGTTGAGGTTTGGAGTCGAAGCTGAGGTCGGAAATACGACACGATATACCACCCCACAGACAGAATCATGGCTGAAAGAACCTGCAATAAAAATGGCAATTGGAAGTGATTTGCAGTGCGCCCAAACAAATACTCGTATGGTTTGTAATAGCTATGATCCTAATTTTTACGCTCGCAATAATAGCTTTGGCGGCGATGAATTAGGGATGTTAAGTGGCAAATGTCTTTTGACCAAACAAGGGACTATTTTGGGATGTGGGGATCGGAGTAGCAATTATTATGATGATCTTTATTTGCCACAAAAAGTTGCCTTAAAAAGTAATTACCCGTTCAAATTATTTGTTCCCCAGCTTTTAATTAAGCGTTTTCAAGAAGGAGAATAATGTTTTTTTATCATAAATTTTTAACTTTATGTTTGGGGTTGACATTATTTATTGTGGGTGCTCAATCGCCTGATCGTTTTGTTATAGCACAGGCACAGTCTATTGCCGCTAAAACCGAACCTCCTATTGTATTAACTAACAATAATAAATCAACACCTGCCCAACTTGAATTTCAAGCAAGCAAGGTTTATGCCATAGGTTCAAATACATGTGCGCTTTCAACGACAGGTAGGGTGAAATGCTGGGGCGATAACCAAGCAGGGCAAATTGGGAATGGAATCACCCTTACAAACGAAATTCCTAATGACGTAGTCGGTTTATTATCAGGTATTACTAACTTAGCCTTAGGGCCAGGTGATAATAAAATGGAGTATGGGGCTTTTGGAGCGCAATACGAAGTTGGACTTGAGCCTGGCTATGTCTGCGCTATCGGAAACGATCATACCGGTTATTGTTGGGGTAAAAATCAAGCTGGGCAATTATTAGACAACAGTGTTGAAAATCGAACAACCCCTGTAATATTGAAACATTTTGCTGGTAAGGTGGCTCAATTTGCCACAGGGCAAAATTTTGTTTGCGTATTATTGCTCGATGGGCAAGTTTATTGTTGGGGCAATAATGCCAGTGGCATTTTAGACCAGCCCAATATGGCAATGAGCCAGCAACCGATAAAAATTAACCGGCTAAGTGCCGAGGTAAAAACACTCGTTGCCGGGCACGCCCATGCCTGCGCCTTATTAATTAATAATGATGTTGAATGTTGGGGGCATAATGGGTATGGACAATTGGGGGTGGGGACAGCGTATACCTCATCTATTATTTTCACCAATACAACGTTTGCCAAAGCCTATGGGCTAAACGATACCATTACAGACTTGGTTGCGGGGTCAGATGGCACTTGTGTTATTAATCAGCAAGGCCGAGCAAAATGTTGGGGGCAGAGCAGAGAACGCGGGCTAGTGCCTACCGAACTAAAGGAAATTAAGGGTAAAGTATTAAGCCTAGCACTTGGCAGAAAACATAGTTGCGCTATTACCGAAACAGGCACAGCATTGTGTTGGGGAGACAATACCTATGGGCAGTTAGGTAATGGCGATAACGTTC
>CAZLOF010000072.1:10646-11994 GCA_964560745.1 uncultured Thermoflexus sp. | reverse complement strand
CTTGGGCAGCCATGTGCAATGGGATCGTCGTTTGAGCAGCAAATTGGCGGCGGCTGTGATGAGTATTCACGCCATGAAAGGCGTTGAAATTGGTGATGGCTTTGCCGAAGCCTTGCGCCCGGGCACCCAAGCCCAAGACGAGCTATATGTGGAAAACGGCGAAATCAAGCAACGTAGCAATCACGCTGGTGGCATCGAAGGCGGCATCAGCAATGGCGCCCCCATCGTGGTGCGGGCTGCGCTCAAACCCATTGCCACCACCCTCAACCCGCTCGATTCGGTTGATTTGGCGACCGGCGACGCAGTAAAAACCAAATATGAACGTAGCGACTTTTGTCAAGTGCCACGCGCCGTGCCTATTGTTGAAGCAATGGTATGCATTGTGCTGGCTGATGCGCTGATTGAAAAATTAGGCGGTGATTCGATGGCCGAAATGAAGCCGCGTTTTGAGGCTTTACGTCGCTTGCGCCTGAGCGATCTGCCAATGGATGCGGCGGCTTGGCATTTTGGCTACGAGCTTTAGGCTTAGAATATCGCAACATGCACGTCTGGGGACGTGCATGTTGCATTGAGACCCACCCCTGATCTATTAATATGTCAATTACCAACCCTGTCCTCGAACAAATTCATCAACATCGTTCCATTCGTCAATATAAACCCGACCCAGTGTCGCGTGAGGTAGTCGAAACGATTGTGGTGGCCGGGCAGCGCGCCGCCACCTCGTCAAACTTGCAAGCTTATGCTTGTGTGGCTGTCACCGATGCTGCCAAACGCGCCGAGTTGGCGCGACTGTGCGGTAATCAAGATCACATTAACCAAGCGCCTATTTTTTTGGCGTGGTGTGCCGACCTCAGCAAACTTGAACATGCCTGTGCCTTGCGTGGGCATCCGCATGTCGGTAATTATGTCGAAAACTTTATCATTGCAACTGTCGATGTGGCTTTGGTGATGCAAAATGCGGCGCTGGCTGCCGAGTCGTTGGGCTTGGGAATTTGCTATATCGGTGGGTTACGTGACCACACCCGTGAAGTTATTCAATTGCTTGGGTTGCCGCACTATATGTTTCCTATTTCAGGCATGACGGTGGGTGTGCCAAATGACAACCCAATCATCCGCCCACGGTTGCCGTTGCCTGCCGTATTGCATTGGGAAAGCTATTCAAATGAAGGGCTTGACCAAGCTTTGCAAGAATATGATGTGGCGATGGTGAACACCGGCAAAGGTATCTTCACCGGCTGTCTCACTACAGCCGGCGCGTTCGCGGCAATGTCGATCACCGACTACCGGGGCATTCGGGAAATGGGCGTCATCTGCGGTGGTGGCTTGGTTATCTGCCTGATTCCCATGC
>CAZLOF010000072.1:0-10636 GCA_964560745.1 uncultured Thermoflexus sp. | reverse complement strand
AACACCGGCATTTATAACAATCGCCAAGTGGCAGTGCCAGGCAAACCCGACCAAATGGAAGATTATGGCTGGACCGAACACTCGGCGCGGCGCGTCAGCCGCCCAGCCCGCACCGATTTGCGCGAGGTGTTACACGAGCAAGGCTTTGAGTTGAAATAGGGGCAGGGGGCAAAGTGGCAGGTGGCAAGTAGCAAAGTAGCAGGTGGCAAGTAGCAAAGTGGCGGGTAGCAGGTGCAAGTAGTGAAATGCCCCCTGCAACTCTGCAACTTGCAACTTTGCTCCCTGCTACTTTGCAACCCTTCCACTTTGCCCCCTCCCCAAAAACAAAATGTTAGCAACCGGAACCGACATCATTCATTTGGCCCGCATGGAGCAAGCGGTGCAGGCTTATGGCGATAAATTTATTGGGCGCATTTTTACGACGGCTGAAATTGCACATTGCCGAGGGCGCATCGCGCCGTTGGCAGTGCGCTTTGCCGCCAAAGAAGCCATTGCCAAAGCCTTGGGGGTGGGAATGCGCGTCATGTCGCGGCACGGCATTCATTGGCACGAAGCCGAGGTGATTAATGATGCCAAAGGGCGGCCTGTGGTGATGTTGCATGGGCGGGCCGCCGAATTAGCAGCGGCGCAGGGCTTAACCCAATGGTCGATCTCATTGAGCCACGAGCGCGACTATGGCGTGGCGTTTGTGGTGGCAATTTCTTGACAGTTTTGCGTATTTTCATCTTTTTTCGCCAATTCACATTACAATTCATCCCATGTCTAAAGCTGAACCGTTGTATCGTCTACAACTGATTGACACCGAAATTGATAAAGTAGCTAAACGGGTGCGCGAAATTGACGCTGCAATTCGAAATAACCCAGCGGTTAATCATGCCCGTCAAGAGCTTGAGGCTTTGCAAAAGGTGCATCAACGTGCCAGCAACGATCAAAAAATGTTGGATTTGGATGCGCGTAGCCTAGACGAAAAGCTGAAAAGCGAAGAAGAGCGACTCTATGGCGGCAAAATCAAGGTATCAAAAGAATTATTGGATGTGCAACAAGAGGTTGAATCGCTCAAACGTCGTCGTGCTAGCTTAGAAGAAACACTGTTGGCTGCCATGATGGCGGTAGACGAATCACGCAAGGCCGAGCAAAAATGTGCCGCTGCGCTGAAGCAAGCGCTAAAAATCTGGGAAGAAGACAATACCGCGATGCGCCAAGAAGATCAAGAATTGCGTAAGCGCTATGCAACTTTGGTCGAGCAACGCAAAGGCCTCACCAATGCCATTTTGCCCAGTGATCTCAATATTTACATCTCGATTCGCAACAAAAAGCCCCAAGCTGTCGCAACCTTGCGCAATGGCGCTTGTAGCGCTTGTGGGGTCGAGCCATCATCGCAAATGATGCAACAAGCCCGTAACGGTAGCGTTATTGTGATTTGCCCCTTGTGCGGGCGCATTTTATATGGCGCGTAATTGGCCGCTGGGTGTCGTTCTGCTGTTTTATTTTGTGATTGGGGCATGGTTTGCCATTCGCATACCGGCTTGGCAAACACCCGATGAACCCGCCCATTACAACTACACCCGCCAGTTGGCATTGCGTGGGCAATTCCCCATCATCGAGTTGGGCGATTATGACCCAGCGCTCGTTCCTATCCCGCCCGATGACCGCACCCGCCCCGTCGATAAGATCGAATACGAAGACCATCAGCCCCCCTTGTTTTATGCCTTGTCGGTGCCGGTGTTTGTGGCAACAAATGGCGCATTATTAGCCTTGCGCCTGCTTGCGCTCAGCTTTGGGGCGATTACAGTCGCCTGTGCCTATTTTATTGTGCAAACCTTGTTTGACCGCAACAAAGACCCACGCATCACTTCTATCGCCGCTTTTAGCGCGGCGTTTGTGGCTTTGTTACCACAACATTTGCACATCATGGCGGGCTATAACAACGATTCATTGTCAGAAGCGCTGTTGGCGCTGACGACTTTGTTGGGTGTGCGGGTCATTATGTCGCCGCGTGCCAACAAATGGCAAACGCTGGCGCTGGGTGTGGCAGTGGGGCTTAGCCTCGAAACCAAGGCCCAAGCCTATTTAGCATTGCCGCTGGCGGGATTGGCGCTGTTGTTGGCCCAATTGCCACCCACCTCAAACACTTGGCGTGCCAATATTTACGCAGCGTTGAGCAGTTTGCGCCAATGGTGGGGATTGGGCATTGCCATCATCATCGCCACCCCTTGGTGGCTGCGCAATATGCAAACCTATGGCGGATTTGACCTGCTTGGGCTGGGCCGCCACAATGAAATTGTGATTGGACAGCCCACCACCGCACAATGGGTAGCGCAAAAAGGGCTGGGCGGCTGGCTACTCGATCTATTTCAAATCACTTTTCAATCATATTGGGCGCAATTTGGTTGGATGAGCATTGTGATTGATCGGCGGTTTTATATTGCGTTTTTGGCGTTTACGCTCATTTCAACCGTTTTGTTTTTTGTGTGGTGGGCACAACGCAAAAACACCGCCAATACCTCACGCGGGTTGACCTTGTTGGCGGCGCTGGGCGGCATGACCGTTTTGGCTTTTGTTTGGTATAACCTGCAATTTGTGCAATTTCAAGGTCGCTACTTATATCCGGCGCTCATCCCGCTCGCCATTGCTTTTGCTTTGGGGTGGCATCACCCGTTTCGCCGTTTTGAATGGGGCCAGCGCTGGCTTTGGTTCGTCCTTGTGCTTGGGTTCGCCGCGCTCGATCTTTACTTGCTCTTGCGCGTCATTTTGCCAAGCATGAAGGGGTAAACCAGCCCACATGATAATCACATCGCAGCCATTAAAATGGCGCACTGAGCACACAAAGCCTGCCTTCGCAGGCTAAAAATTAACATTGTTGCACTTAGCACTCAACACTCAGCACTTCTTGCTCATTATTCCTGTAAAATAGATGTTGTGCTAGCCCCATTGCTACGTGCCACATCGACCAAACGCCACCCGCATGTACGACGGTTTAGCGCGTGGCACGACAGCTTGCCGATTGCCGATTTGCTTGAGACGACCTTCCACGAAGAAATTCAAATTTCGCGTCAGCAAGGCGACGACAACGCTGAAGGTCAGCAGATGATTCGCGCCTTGCGCACCTATGGCCCCATTGATGCCATGATGTCGCAAACGGCCCCAGCCTTTGTATGGGAAGAAGAGGGGCAATTGTTGGGCAATGTGTCGATACAGCGCAACCCAACCCGCACCAACACATGGGTGATCGGCAATGTAGCGACCCACCCAAATCATCGCAATCGCGGCATCAGCACGGCGTTGATGCAAGCCGCGCTCGAATTTGCCCAACAACAACGCGGGGTGCGTCACCTGGCGTTACAGGTGGTCGATGGGAACGCCCCAGCAATGCATTTATATCAAAAATTTGGCTTTGAAACTGTCGGCAAAGTGACCCGCTATCATCGTGCCTCGGTATGGACACAAACGCCTGCAACGCCATCAGAAGTAATAGACCCAATACAATTGGCAAATATACCGGTGGTGCGTTCGGCGCGTTGGTCTGACCGCGATCTGGTGTGGAATGCCACCCATGCCAATGTGCCTGATGCGCTGACTTATTCTGAGCCATTCGACGAAAGCCCGTATCGTTTGGGGTTGCGCTGGTCGTTTAGCAATAATTTAAGCGGCAATCGTGAGCATTGGCATGTTGGAGGGCGGGGGGCGGTGCGCACTCGCGCCAATTTTGAGGTACACGATCATTATGTTGAACTGATGTTAATGGATGATGCCACCGTTGCCGAAGGGGTGGCCTTATTGGCGGCTGGGTTGCACCGATTTACCGATTACATCAGTAAATCATTATTAACCGCCCAATCGCACCCACACCCAGCGGCCCACACGGCCTTAAAGTTGATGGGGTTTGTGCCGCGTCAAACTTTTGTTCATATGAAGATGGATTTGTAAGATGCCCGAATTACCCGAAGTTGAAACCGTTGCCCGTCGCTTGCGCAATGGGCAGCCCGCGCTGCTTGGGCGCACTATCACAGCCGTAGAGGTGGCATGGCGGCGCACCGTCGCTACCCCCATTGTTGAGCGTTTTAGTGCTGATTTGGTGGGGCGGCAAGTCAGCGCCATTCGGCGGCATGGCAAAGTGATAATGATTGAAACGCAGCAGGGAGAGGCTAGCGAGGAGCGTACAGCATACAGCATACAGCATAAATTTTTGTTGGTGCATTTGCGCATGTCGGGCCGGCTCGATGTGTTGCCGCGGAGTCAAGCTTTTACGCCTCATGCGCGGGTTGTCTGTTTGCTCGACCAAGATTTGGCGTTATGTTTTGACGACACACGTAAATTTGGGCGCATGTGGCTGGTCGATGACCCACACGAAGTGATTGGCGACCTCGGCCCCGACGCACTTGAGATGCGCCAAAGTGATTTTGTAACCCAACTGCGCAGCAAAAAAGGCTTGCTCAAACCGGTCTTGCTTGATCAACATTTAATTGCTGGGGTTGGCAATATTTATGCTGATGAGTCGTTACATCGGGCTGGGCTACACCCGCAGCGCCCAGCCAACAGCCTAAGCGAGGCCGAGGCCACACGCTTACATGGCATTGTGCAAGCCGTTTTACACGAGGGCATTCAGGCCAACGGCGCTAGCTTCGATTGGGTTTACCCGGGCGGCAACTTTCAAAATAATTTTCGCGTGTATGGGCAAACCGGCAAACCTTGTGACCAATGCGGTGCGCCCATTCAACGCCTTATCGTCGGACAACGCAGCACCCATTTTTGCGCTGTGTGTCAACCCAAATAAATGATTTTAGATTTTAGATTAGAGTTAGTATAAAAACTATTTTTATTAATACAAAAACCTCTCACAAAGCACACTAAGAAGGTATTTTTATAAACTCTTGGCGGTCTTTATGCGCTTTGTGAGAGACAAATTGTGATGTTTTTACACAATCCTTTAGATCTGGATAAATCCCAAATCCCCCTAAAAAATGTCTCGCTCACGCCTTTACAACACCCAAGCCATTATTTTGCGTCGTGTCGATATGGGCGAGGCCGACCGCTTGCTTACCATTCTCACCCCGGCCCGGGGCAAGATGAAGGTCATGGCAAAAGGCGTACGCAAATTGACTAGCCGCAAAACTGGTCATGTCGAATTATTTACGCGGGTGCAATTTGTATTGGCGCAAGGCCATACCTTTGATGTGGCCTCGCAAGCCGACACGATTGAACCTTATGTGCAACTGCGCGAAGATGTACAACGCGCCACCTTGGCGCATTATGTCTGCGAATTGGCCGATGCCTTTGCTCAAGAAGAAACCGACGAATCGGAATTGTATGACTTGCTCGCCAACGCCTTAGAATGGCTGTGCAGCGCCCCTGATCCACAATTGGCGGTGCGCTATGTCGAGATGCGTTTGCTGACCTTAACCGGTTATCGCCCACAACTTTACCGCTGTGCCAAAACCAGTGTGCCGATTGAGGTAGATGAGGCCGACTCTAAATCCATTATTTTCTCGGCCTATGCGGGTGGGGTGTTATCGCCCGATGCCGCCAAATTTGCACGGGATGGCGTGGCGCTGATGCCGCAAACGCTCAATTTATTGCGGGTCATGCTGAGCCAGCCCTTCGAGGCGTTGGCGGCATTACCCATCCCCGCCGATGTGCATTTTCAGGCCGAGCGTGCCTTGCGCTCGGTGTTAGTGTTTGTGCTTGAGCGCAAATTGCGCTCGGCGCAGTTTTTGAAGCAGTTGACGTAACTTGAGCTGACCAGTGGTCCACTCCAGGACATAAACGATAATGGGATTTACACGGAAATTCTGACACCCTCTCTCTTTTAGCGAAAACTAGAGTAAAACCCGATCCCCTTCTCACTTACTCATGCTCATTCTCATCACATGGCTGCTCGATTTATGGCTGGGTGAGCCGCCGGTGCGGTTGCATCCGGTTATTTGGATGGGCAATTATTTGCGCTGGGTGCGCCAACGGCTGCCGCCCACCTTTTTAGCGGGCGCATTGGCATGGCTGGGCGGGGCGATTGTCGTCTTTGGCATTGCCTTCCTCATTTCTGTCATTTTTCATTTTCAATTTTCAATTTTTAATTTACTCTCCGCTGCCATTGTGCTAAAACCGCTCATTGCATGGCGGGCACTGCGCGAAGCCGCCACCGAAGTATTGACCGCGCCCGATTTGCCCGAAATGCGCAAAATGCTGTCGTGGCATTTGGTCAGCCGCAACACCAGCGACCTAAGCGAAGCCGAAGTGTGTGGCGCAACCATTGAGTCGGTGGCCGAAAATTTGAGCGATTCGCTCATTGCGCCGCTGTTTTGGTTTGTGCTCGGGCAAATATTGGGCGGGGCCGAGTTACCGTTGGGCCTAGCCTTTGCCGCGCTGTATCGCTACACCAACACCGCCGATGCCATGTGGGGCTATCGCACCCCCGAACTCGAATATTTTGGCAAATGGACGGCGCGGCTGGATGATGTGCTCAACCTCATCCCCTCACGGCTGACGGCCTTGCTAATTTGCCTTTGCGCGGGCAATGCCAAGGCTTGGCAAATTTGGTGGCGCGACGGCCTAAGCACCCCATCGCCGAATGCAGGCCAACCTATGAGCGCCGCCGCTGGGGCTTTGGGGGTGCGGCTAACCAAACGCAATTTATATGATCTGGGGCGCGAGTTGCCCGACCCGCAAAAAGCCGACATCCCCCGCGCCATCACGCTATGCGCCCGCGCCGCGTGGCTGGGGGTGCTTTGCTATGCGCTATTCAGTGTTTTGATCCAATGAAAACCACCCTTCCCCTACTGCCCCGCGCCACCCACGGCGGCCCGCAAGCCGCCAACGAAGCAATCATCGACTTTTCGGTCAACACCAACCCGCTTGGCCCCAACCCAGCGCTCATCCAAATTTGGCGCGAGGCCGATTTGGTCGGCTACCCCGACCCTTATTACACCGTCGCCCGCACCGCACTGGCAAAGATGCACCATTGGCAGCCTGATGGCGTGGTGCTGGGTGTGGGCGCGAGCGAATTGTTGCACCGCATTGCGCGGGTGTTCATCGGCCCAGACGACGCGGTGATTAGCTTGGGGGCGCCCTTTGGCGAATTTGAGCGGGCGGTGGCGTTACAACGCGGGCGCTTAACAACGGCCCCGCGTCAGGCCGATCTTGCACCATTAGCGGCGACACTAAAACACCATTTTCATACCATCGTTTATCTCTCAAACCCACACAACCCCAGTGGGCATTATTATTCGCCCGAACAATTGGCATTATTATTGGCAAACGAGCAAACGCTGGTGGTGCTGGATGAAGCCTATGCGCCTTTTGCCGCTGTCGCCTACGATTGGCCGTGCCAGCCCAACCTCATTCGCGTGTGGTCACCCGGCAAAGCGCACGGGCTGTTGGGCATGAGGTTGGCCTATGTGTTGGCGCACCCCGCCACCGCTCACCTATTGCAAAATGCCCAACCCGCGTGGGCCATCCCATCAGCAACGGCGGCGGTGTTGGCGGCTTTGCCCGACCAACAGGCTTTTTTGCAGCGCAGCCTGCCGCAAGTGCGAGCGAGTGCCAGCGATTTGGCGCTGGCACTCGGGGCACAACCGAGCGGGGTTCATTATTTTATGCTGCGGGTAGATGACGCAGCCCAAACCGCGGCGCGGCTGCTGGAACAAGGCATCCGCGTACGCAATTGCGCCTCGTTTGGCTACCCCCAGCACATTCGTGTGGCAACTCGTATGCCGGAGGTGGATCGGGTATTAGTGAGGGCGCTAACGGTCAAAAAATCACCAGTCAATCAATCTCATTAAGCCGATGCATGATCAGAATCGGTCAGTAGTGCGCCATTAGCACAACCGCTTGAGTGTTGCAATTAGATCAAACCCACTATCAAAACTAGCAATTGCTGCTATTTGCCGCTTGCTGCATACGGTGGCAATAAGCGCATCATTAAAATTTAGCCGATGCGCACTTGCTTGTACTAACGCGACAATTTCGGCATAATAAGTTGGCACATCGGGTAATACCCAAGTGATCAATTCTACCGGGAACTGCGTCATGATTCGGTTAAGAATGTCATCGGCTTGGACGATTTGTCTTTTCTCGCGTAAGCGCCGTGTGATAACACTAATGCTTTCTGCAATAACACAATCGAGGAAGATGACATCATCTCCAGATTCAACCAGTGTTTGATACAACTCGATTGCTTGTGGATGCCAAACATCGTTTGGCACGAGCATCCCAACAAATACAGAGGTATCGATGACAACGCGCATAGGTTTATTGTTGAGTAAGATTACGCGTTATCGTAAAGCGCCTCTGAATCTGCGAGTGCATCGCCACCCATAGCCGGTAATAGGCTGATCAATGATTGTAGCTGCTTAGCTGGCACAGGGACGGTCGGATAGTTAAGATGCACGACAGCGTCTGTCACAACAGTGTCTATATGTCTTTTTGTTTTGACGGTATTTGTGCGTGTCACTTGCGAGCTAAGAAACTCGACAAACTGGGCAAGCAACGGCAAACTCTCGTTGGGCAATTCGTTGACCAGCGCGATAATTTTTTGTCGTGGCGGGATTGGTACAGAGATTGTCATTGCTTTCTATCAATATTATAGATCGTCTGAGGCTATGTTTTGCCCATGAAGCCCGTCATATGTACGATTCGAGTCGTTGTCCGTATGCCAGAGGTGGATCGGGTGTTGGTGGAAGCAATCACCCCTGCCAAGTCAACACCTTGCCGCCCTGACCCATCAACACCGAACCCGGGAATACGCGCAAACGCCATGCCTTAAGCCGCAGTACGCCAAAGGCGGGGGCGCTGGGGCTGGTCCAGGCGGGCACAATTTTGGGGTCATAACCAACCGGCGCAGGGGCGGTAGCAAACAAATTCCAGATTGCGGTTTTGGTGTCGAGGTCATCGACCCAACTGGCTTGGCACTCGGCCACACAGGTGTCGTGCGATGGCGACCAATAATTGATCGACAGATATGGGCTGTGTTGCAAATGCTTGCGTTTGATCGGGGTCGGGCCGGTGGCAACCCAGCCCAACAAGTCGCTACCATCCCATTGCCAAATGGGGTGCAAAATCCGTGAACGCGGTCGGCCTTGCGTGTCAACGGTGGCGACGCTGGCCCACACAATGCGATGCGCCATTTCAACAAACGCGGGGGCGGTTTCGATGAGCGTATTCATGGTTTTATTCTAGCATTTTGCCGGTTTATTTCACGCAAAGACGCAAAAGCGCAAAAAATAAAACCTTTGCGCCTTTGCGCCTTTGCGTGAAATACTCCCCCTACCGCGCATGAATCGGCGCTTTACGCGCCACAAAAATACAGGCAATGACCAAGGTCACTGCCACCCACATGCTGGGCGTAATAACCTCATTGAGCAGCGCCCCCGCCCAAATGATGCTAAGAAAAGCTTGAATAAGCTGAATTTGGCTGATGCGAGCGATGCCGCCCAGCGCCAAACCGCGATACCATGCAAAAAAGCCAAGGCACATGCTGACCGCGCCCAAATAGCCAAACGCCAACCATACCGGCAAACTGACCGGCAAAATGGGCGCATACCAAAGCGTGGGGCCAATCATAAATGGCAAGCTCACCACATTCACCCAGCAAATGGTTTGCCAACTGCCGATGATGCTCGACAAACGCCCGCCCTCGACATAGCCCATTGCCCCCAGCAACACCGCCCCCAACAAAGCCAAGTCGGCCCACGCGATGCCGTTGCCGCTGCTGAGCAAAATAAAGCCAATGACGATGGCCGAGCCAACAATGGCAGCCAGCCAAAATAACGGGGCCGGGCGTTGATGTTGCAGCAGCGCCCCCCCTACCGCCGTCGCCAGCGGCATCAGCGCGATCACGATAGATGAATGCCCTGCCGGTAGGCTACGCAAGGCCAATGACGAAAAAAGCGGAAACCCCAGCACCACCCCAAACGCCACAACCCCTACCCGCCCCAAAATGGCGCGGCTCGGCACCGGTTGTTTGGTCAGCCATAGGCTCAAGATCGATATCACCGCCGCGATGGTGGCACGCCCACAGGTGATAAACACAGGATCAAGCTCACGCACGGCATAACGGGTAAACGGCAACGAGAAACTAAACGCCAACACCCCCAGCGCCCCCCAAAAATAACCACGTGTTTCTTTCGATAAATCACCAAATCCTTTCATGGCTTACACTATAGCCCACAACACTATGCCCAAACAACTTCTCTTTTTGTGCAGCGGCAATTATTACCGCAGCCGCTTTGCCGAGCATTGGTTTAACGCATTGGCGCAGCAGCATAAGCTCGATTGGGTAGCCGATTCGCGTGGCTTGGCCGATGATTTGACCGTCAATGTCGGGCCAATTGCCCGCGCCAGCGTAGACGCGCTCGCACAGCGTGGGGTGGTTTTGCCCACGCCATATCGTTACCCATTGCCTGCCACTACCGCCGATTTTGCCCAAGCCGATTGGGTGATCGCGCTCAAAGAGGCCGAGCATCGGCCCATGATGCAGCGCAAATTTGCCGCATGGGCCGATCGCATCACCTATTGGCACATTCACGATCTCGATGTGTGGACCGCCGACGAAGGTTTATCAAATTTGGCGGCAGAAATCGAAAAACAAACAAAATTAATGGTTAATGGTTAGTGGTTAATGGTTAATGATTAAGTGTGTTCT
>CAZLOF010000071.1:0-12043 GCA_964560745.1 uncultured Thermoflexus sp. | reverse complement strand
CTTGACCCAAGACACAGCCTAGCCGTTCGGCTAGGCATGGCTATTGCTGCTGTTAGCATTTTGTTGTCGCTTATTACCAGCTTGGTGGTGGGCAATATGGCCGAAAAGGAGCAAGAATTTATCACGGGGGTGCTGCTCAGCCAAAGCGCCCAACAGAGCATCAATATGCTCTATGCTGAGATTTAAGTGCGTCTGCAAAATGTGCAAGGCGACGCAACAAATATAAAAGAGCAACGGGGTTTAGAGCAAATGAACACGAAACGTGCCTTGCTTACCCAAATGCACACCGCTAACCCCGAATTTGTGTGGATCGGGTTGCTCGATTTAACCGGCACAGTGCAAATTGCGACCGATGGCGTGCTAGAGGGCGTGAATTTATCATCACAAAAATGGTTTGTCGAAGGCAAAAAAGCCGCTTATGTTAGCAATGTTTACACCTTCGACACCCTCGCCCAACAATTGCCAACACCCGCCAATGACCAGCCGCTGCGTTTTTTGGCGCTGGCAGCACCCATTGTCGATGTGTCGGGGCAGACAGTAGGGGTGTTGGTGGCCCAATTAAATTTTGACTGGGCCAATAGCATCATCGACCGAGTGCTACAAATGCTCACTGAGCGCCACCCGACCGATTTTTTTATTTTGCAGCCAGACGGCAGTGTGTTATTGTCTTCAAGCGCTCCAATTGCCATCCCCAACCTTATCCGTTACGAGCGGCGTGGCCCCAGTCGTGGTCATTTTCTAAGCACATGGGGCGATGGTGTCTCATATTTAACCGGTTTTGCGCGTAATGATGGCTTTGATACCTTTAAAGGCCTCGGTTGGAACATGTTGGTGCGCGAAACGACCGCCAGCGCCTTTGAACCCTTTCGCACCTTGCGTTTGCGCATTGCCATTTCGGGCATGGGTTTAGGCTTGCTTTTTGCAGCCTTGGGGGTGTGGCTGGTGCATCGTCTCACCCGCTCACTCAATCATATCGCCGATGCCGCCGATGCCTTGCGCATCCGCGATGAAACCAGCGATGCCCCCGTTGCCATTCCCAATCCATTCCCCATTTTGCCGGGCAATGACGAAGTGGCCCGCGTGGCGCGTTCGCTCAATCGGCTGGTGCGATCGCTCGAAGACCGCAACCACACTTTGCGCGAATTTAATGCCTCATTAGAGCAGCGGGTGGCGGAGCGCACCTACGAGGTCGAACAGCTTAGCCTACGCAACCAACAATCTGCCGTCGCCTTCGAGCGGGTGCGTATGGCGCGTGAGTTACACGACACTTTGGCCCATTCGTTGGCGGCCATGTCGGTGCAGCTAGAGGTGATGGAAGACATGGCCGGCGACAACGCCGCCTTGCGCCAACAAATCATACGGGTGGGCGACCTGGCACACGATGGTTTGGTAAATGCTCGCCGCGCCATCCAAGATTTGCGGGTCGATTTGGTCGAGCAATATGGCTTGTATGGCGCTTTGCAGCGCTATGTCAACACCACTGCCCAACGTATCAACATTCCCATTCGCTATGAAAAAATCGGCGGTGATGTAGCCCTAAGCGCCACCCAAGCCGATACGCTATTTCGGATTGTGCAAGAGGCGCTGAACAATATTGAAAAACACGCCCAAGCACGTTCGGCACTGCTGCGCATCAGCTCGGCCCACCCGCAACAACTTAGCCTAATGGTGCAAGACGATGGCCTAGGCTTTGCCGATAGCGATATTCAAGCCCAACATTTTGGGCTGCGTGGCTTGGCCGAGCGGGCGCGGCTGATCGGCGCTGAGATGCAAATTGACAGCGCTCCCAATCGCGGCACAACGCTGACGGTGACGCTGGTTTTAATTAATGGTTAATGGTCAATGGTTAATGGTTAATTAACCATTGATCATTAACTATGCGGCAAAGGCACGTTGCCCAACTGCGGCCTTGGTTTTGGTCGGGCAGGGTTTCATGCGCCGCCCCTCGTGGGGTGTGGCAGATGCGGCGCACCTGCAAGGTGCGCCGCATCTCCTGTAGCCTGAGCTTGTGGCAAAGGCGCGTTGCCCAACTGCGGCCTTGGCTTCGGTCGGGCAGGGTTTCATGCGCCGCCCCTCGTGGGGTGTGGCAGATGCGGCGCACCTGCAAGGTGCACCTCATCTACTGTAGCCTCGGCTTGTGGCAAAGGCACGTTGCCCAACTGCGGCCTTGGCTTTGGTCGGGCAGGGTTTCATGCGCTAACCATCGCGGGGTGTGGCAGATGCCCAGCAGCTTCAAGCTGCTGGGCATCTACTGTAGCCTCGGCTTGTGGCAAAGGCAGGTTGCCCAACTGCGGCCTTGGTTTTGGTCGGGCAGGTTTTCATGCGCCGCCCCTCGTGGGGTGTGGCAGATGCCCAGCAGCTTCAAGCTGCTGGGCATCTCCTGTAGCCTCGGCTTGTGGCAAAGGCAGGTTGCCCAACATTAAGTTGTGCATGTCGCAAAGTGGATCAAATTGCTCATGTCATAGCTCCCTTCTTCTGAACAACCAAACTCACCTTTCTGAGGCTTCCACCCCGGATCAATATTCAAAAATGAGGTCTTATCGCCTATCAATAGACCAACAAAAATCTCTGCTACGATTCGTCCGCCAACAGGACCAAGTTGTGTGCCGCCACAAATTAATTCTGCTTCTTTTAAGATGTAATACCATAATGGCGTTTGGTCATTTAATGGTTTTAGCGGTTCTTTCTCAAACCCTAACCGATGCCTCTTATTAGTGCTACTCAAAATGAGTTGCTTGGGGATGCCCATTGCACGGGCAACAGATTGACCGGATGGCAAGCCAAGTGCTTTGCCGCGCAATAAATTCATTAAGGCCAAACTGCTTTTACCTAACACTGGATTGGCCACAGTGCTGGGCAAGTTAAATAATCCCTCTGCGAGTCGGGTATCAATTTTGCGGGAAAATTGTAATTTTGATGATTTACCATTTTCTTGCGATATTGGGGGCAAAACGAAAAAACGACCCCAGTCTATAACCCGCTCTTTGGTTAATTTTCTACGCCCCCGCAAGTCTTGTGCATTCGTGCCATTTTCCTTTGCATCAAAAATGGGCAGTTCGTCTTTTTGATCTTTCCCAAATTTATTGTTGTTGAGGGCATAATCATTACGCACCATACTATGCCCAAAACGATAGGCTGCCGCAGAAAATTCGACCGGCATATACGGGTCGTTTCGCCATTCGTAAAATTTTAGATTTGCTTCATAAATAGCAGCGTTGTCAAGTGATTGCTCCCCATTACCATTAGCAACCGAATATTCATCACGCCTCAAAATGCCGTCAACTAACGGTTTACCTACAATCTTGTTGAGAAAATCATGCAAAACGATCCATTGATAATGCCAACGCACAATTTCACGGGCTTGTTCAAATACATTATGTTCAGTTCTCTTGCTGAGTTCTTCAACTATTTTGTTGTGAAATTTTATAAAAACAACATGCAATTGTGATAGGATTTGATTTTCGTCATTGCGTGGGTCGCCAATGAGGGCGCGGTTTTCGTCATTGCGTGGTAAATCATTGCCAGAGTTACTTAATAACAGCGCCCCTGACTTGCTTTTTGTATATAAAAACGGCGAGTCAGCGGGGCCATTGCCATAAAGCGAATCGAGGTCAAAACGCGGCGTGCGAAAATTATGCAAGGCATCGGGGTCGTTTTGGCGCTGCAATTTTGAGGTGGGGTCAAATGTCAGGTCATGGTCGATAAATTGCCCCAGATAGGTATAGCCGGATGGGATAGTTTGATTGTTGAGTTGGTCAGCTTCTGGTTTTTCATCATTTTCTGGGTCATTAAACATCGTGGCACTTAATGCGGCGAGTGCCGCATCGGTTACTTCGAGGGCGGGTAAGTTGCGAAACATACGCCCAAAGCGCCCAGAGTAAGAGCGTGAATGGGGTAAATTTTCGAGACCCCGCGGTAAAGCGCCATGTTGAGGATTTGTTTGTGTCATAGTATGATTGTATCATCATTAAATATATAATAACATGACAAAACATGACAATGTTGTTTTAGGGCGCATTTAGATCTGAAATGGGTATATCATATTACACACCGCAACAAATTGGTATTTTGGCTTGATGAAAAAGTGATGCTAGTTTGATAGCATAAGCACGTCGTTTTTAGAATAGCAAGCCACAATGTGTTCTATTCATTATTTTTATTAAGGAGGAATTAAGTTGAATTCACAAACAGAAGATCCAGTAACATATGAAGTTAAGGCCATAAATGATCGCTGGAAAAGAAATCAGATGGAAGATATCTTCAAGGAAGCTGAGAATTTTGTAACTGGACTATCACTAGGTGATCTGGAAGATGTATTTAAAAAGATATTGAAGAACCTTGAAAGCTTTGGACTTAATTTATTGAAGGAATTTGCTGAAGAAAAGGGAAGACAGGTAAAAGCAGGGGGGTTTTTGAAAGACGAAAAGCTACGTGGAACTTCGGATCAAATTTATGAATTTGCTGTCAGCGCTGTATTTGAGCAAATAGGACAAGACCTTACGCTGATTTCATCTGCTGCTACACAACGAGCTAGCAACACGATTAAGACACGCCTAGAGGCGTTAGATAAACAAGCAAACAGCTATCTTGACACAGCTGTGAAGGCTGGGTTCGTTGGCAAGGGTGAGGATCTTATACCCGATGACGATCTAAAATATATTAAAAGCAGATGCTTACCTTGCCCAACCATCTATACCTATTTTCAGAAGTCACCCTTAATGCGTGTAATTCCGTATTCTAATTACATTTTAGTTGGGCTCCCCTATACCTGTTTCCCAAGCGAAAAAGAGTTTGAAATAAATGCGAAAATAGCCCGTGAGGTTGGGAATTTGGTCTTTTGGCAAGGGTATAAGTCAAACCTCATACTAACTGTTACGGAAACACCAGTAAGTGCAAAACTCTATGCCAGTCTTATTCGCTCAATGCGTATAGATGGACATTCGTTATGGATTGCGCGGAGTGTCCCAATTATATTTGCCGATCTTTATGCGCTTAAAGCAATCATGGATAAATCAGATGATAGTAATTGGAGGGGTAGTATCACAGGTTTATTTGATGATATATTAAAGGTGACTACTAATTTAATCCTTGCGAATACTTATGGTGACAATATTAATCTTCGTCTACCGCTAGAATTAAGACCAGAAGTGATTTTAATTGCTCTCAAAGAATTCTACCCAATAGATGATGAATATCTAAGTCTCATAAAAAGTAAATGGGAGCCTATAAAAAAAGAGGGCTTTGGAACTAAAGGGTATCGAAAAAAGAATTACACTGCTCCTAACAGAGTCGAAATATATGACAAATATTCAGAATTTGAATTATCTATGGATACAGCTCTACATGATTTAATTAAAGCCGTGAAATATATTTGGAAAATTATTAACAGCCCTATACCCTCAAGCAAGTTGTCTTATAATTCGAGCCTCACAATAATAGATGCCGTCTGGGCAGATGAGAAAAGTGTATTAGATGCTATGACAGAATATGGATTAGCTGAACCTTACAATGAAAATTTAGAAAAATGGTTTACACTATTTTATGCAGATGGTTGGGTGATGCAATCGCCGGGTGGGAATAGCGGGCCGCACTGAAAAATATTGGTAACGTCAATTGTGCTGTTATTGCGTTGCTTAGTATTCTCTCGATAAACAGTAGGAACTAAGACCAATTTTTATCGAACACACGATCCGTTTGTGTTTGCGGGGGCAAAACACAAACGGATCGTGTGTTCTGTAACACGTCTTTTGGAGAGAAGCCATCATCCAGACGGGGGTTGTATCGTTGCCAATAAATCTTTTATGGAATTTAATAAAGAATGCTCATGTTGTTGGGCTAAATGAAGTGACTCTTTGAGTGCCTGCGTAGCCTTGTCCAGTTTTTTGAGGGCGATATAACACAATCCAAGTTTATATAAGGGTGTAATTAAATGTGAGAAATCTTTAAACTCTCGTAATTTGTTTATTGATTCCAAGATATACGTTTGGGCGGCACTAAATTTTTGTTGATCTAATAAACTAAACCCAATGAGCGTATTCACATGAATAAACGACTTTTTGTCTCCCACATAATTAAACAAAGCCATGCTTTTTTCTGCATCTTGTTGCATTTTTTCCCATTCTTTGGTTAATCGGTAATGTTGCGCCCGTATGTAGTATAGAGAACCTTCTTCTCGTTTATTGCCTAATGCCATACAAGTCTCAAGGGCTTTTTGCCATGCAGAAAGCGATTCCGAAAGTTTTGCTTGGTCGTTCTGACGATATCCAAGCTCTCGCGTAATATCAATAAATAATCTCAAAGCATATAAAACATCTTCGTTATAAGCCATTTGCCCATGATATTTAAGCGACTTTATGATTTTTTCATATGCAGCATCAAAATTAGCTAAATTATATAATATTCTAGACTGCCTTGAATAGGCAATCGCACGACCTAGGTCATCGTTTAGTTCATCACACATCTCTATAAAGTCAGCTAATTTTTGATTGGCATCAACATAGTCCCCTTTTTCAATGGCAATCTCGGCTTGCTCAGCTAAAACTTTACCAATACCATGTATCTCACCTAACGCATAGCCAATGTCCCAGCTACGCTTAAAATAGCCCTCAGCCTCGGCATAATCCCCCTGCCGCACACAGGCACGGCCCCAATGGGCGAGGCACTTGACCAGCGCCCGCTCATCGCCCAAGCGCTCGGCGGCTTCGCACGCCCAACGATAGGCGGTGCGGGCATCGGTATAGCGTCCGCGAATATACCAAGGCTCAGCGAGGGCGTTGGCATAAGCCAAGACGGTGGGCCAGTCTTGCGCGGTTGCGGCGTGGCCCATCGCATCCAGCAGGTTGGCCCATTCGGGTTCTAACAGGTTGGCCCATTCGGGTTCTAACGGGTTGTAGTCTTTGGCAAACTGCAAATAATAAGCTGTCAGGCTCGTTAGGGCTTTGGCTTGTTGCGGTAGGTCAGCCGCCAACTTCTCGGCCACAAAACGCCGCAACAAGGCGTGCATATAAAGCCGCGTCACCTCTTTGGCTTCACCATTTGGGCCATATAAAAACGGCAGGGTGATGTGGTTGTTTTGAATGAGCGATTTGCGGGCCAGCACGTGCAGCACTTGCAAGGAGGTGGCAGCCACTTTTTCGGCGGCCAGCATCGCAAACCCATCTCTGAAGGTAGACAGAATCGCCAACACCCGGCGTTCTTCGTCATTGAGCAAGCCCCAAGACCATTCGAACACGGCATAGATGCTGCGCTGGCGTTCGGGCAAATTCTCATAGTTATACTGCAATATCTGCAAGGCAGCTCGAATGCGGTTGGCGATTTCTTTGGGTGGTAACAGATTAACATGCGATGCCGCCAATAGTAAGGCCAAGGGCATGCCCTCGGTCAGTTGGCAAATATCAATAATGCCGTCTATGTCATCTACTCTAAATTTAGAATCGGCATTTCGGGCGGCTGTGACAAAAAGACTGGCGGCACTAGATTGGTCAAACTTGGCGTGGGTCAATGGCTGGTCGGGTATTTGTTTGGGGTAATCTAACCCCGTTAGCTCAATGCAGTGTTCGAGGGTCAGCCCCAATTTCTCGCGGGTGGTGATGAGTTGGGTGACGGATGGGGCCGTGTGAAAAACCTCGCTCACAAAAGACAAAGCGGCGGCTCTATCATAGGTCAGCAGGTTTTCAAAACCATCTAAGACCAGCAACATGGCTTTTTCGCGCAGAAAATTAAGCAATTGGCCTTGAAAATCGGTTAGGGCATCAAATTTAAACCCAATGGCTACGGCAATGTCATCGACCACATCCTCGGTGTTGCTGATGTGATCTAAGGCCACAGAAAACGCCCCGTCAGTAAAGTGTTGATCGGGTGAGGCCGTATATTTGTGGGCTGCCTGTAGGGCCAAGGTGGTTTTGCCCATGCCGCCCAACCCCACAATGCTGATGACGCGCCGGTGATGGTCAGTGAGTTGTGAGCCAAGACAATGCTGCAAGTGATCTAAGGTTTCTGTGCGCCCAACAAAATAGGGCACTTTGCGCAAGCGAATGGGAATGGGTGGTCTGTCTGATAAGTCGGCATAAAGTTTTTTAATTGATTTCGCTTCCGTCAAATCGCTTTTGGCCAAGTTACTTTTGCGAAATTCATCATACACCGCATTGAGCTCGGTTTTGCCGCCTAAGCCAAAGGCAGCGTGCATGCGAAAGCCAAACCATGCAACTTGGTCTAGGTCTGGGCAATAGCGCTGCCATTTCTCTGCCCACGCCTGCATTTCACCCCAATCTTTGTGTTGTTGCAAAGCGCTTAAGATTTGGCGCAGCAAATCGTCATAGTCACCCTCAATGGCTGTTTTGTAATTGGTCAACCAATTATTAAAACCTTCATTTTGCGATCCATCTTCTGCGTCGTTATTTTGCTTTTTGATGATTCTGCGATGAAGAAGCTTGTCTAAAAATACACCCTGATACAAGTCCGCCAACTTCATCTTGGTCTGCACATCCGCTTTTGTGTTTTTGATCCCTTTATTAAACTCAACCACATCAATCGAATGGGATTGCGCTGTGTTAAACCAAAGTTGGGTGTGTTCAGTGTCCCCGGCAATATAGCCGCTGGCTCCAGCAGTCCTTAACGCCTCATTTAAATCACTGAGCGTTCTTCGCAAACTATTTTGGTGTTGTTTTTCTTTGTCGGCGCTATGCCCCCAAATGATTCCAATGATTTCTGTGCGGAGAAATTTTTGGCCTGAGTTAGCGGCTAAATATGCCAATAGCTGCTGTTTCTTATCCGTTAGATCAATGACGATGGGCGCTGGCTGAGGGTTGTCTGGGGTTGGCGCGGGGGTGTATGTCGCCTGTAATGATTTGCCGAAGAACTGTAATTTGAGCATAGATGATTAAGTAGAGACGGGTCGGTGACCCGTCTCATTTTGCCATACACAAATGCTTAAGAAGACGGGTCACCGACCCGTCTCATTTTGCCATACACAAATGCTTAAGAAGACGAGTCACCGACTAAGAAGACGGGTCACCGACCCGTCTCTACATCGAAATTCATTGTTTTATTGCACAAGCAAACATCGTCTTCACCGCATGAAAGCCGCACTCGCGGCGTGTTTTAACCCAATATGCCAAAACCGAAAATCACGCCAAAATCACGCCCAGAGTATATCCTTCCTTATATAGATTGAAGCGGTCAAACGTATTAAGTTTTTACAAAAAAAGCGAGTGATATGAAAAAAATTAAACCCAACCCCCAATTTGGCATTTTGTTCCGTCATATGCGTATTCGCGCTGGGCTAACCCAATCCGGGTTGGCCCATATTGCTAAATATGACCCATCTTTGATATCGCATTTAGAAACGGGCAAACGCCAACCCAATTACTTTGTGCTTACAAAAGGTATTATGCCACACCTCGCCCCCTATAACAGCCCTGACGATATACAGCAATTGTTGGCGTTGGCATGGCGTTGGTAACACAATAGTCTAAATTGATTGCGATTAAATTATGGCGACCACCCTTCACCTTCTGCATACCCTGCAACTGACCTGTGACGATGCGCCTATGGCATCGGCGGCAAACGCTGGTCATTCGCAGCAGGCGCATTTGTTGTTGGCTTACTTGGTATTGAACCAACATTCGCCCCAACCGCGCTCGCATTTGGCCGAGCTGTTTTGGAATGAGCATGTGGGGCAGCCACGCCGCAAACGCCACCGGAAGGACCCGCACAAACGCAGTCCGGGCCAAATTCACAGCAATTTTCGCACTTTGTTGTATCGGCTAAAACAGGTGCATTGTGTCATGCCGCATTTGCACATCACCCCCACCCATGTGCAATGGCGACCTGCCCCCGAAGCGGCGGGCGGTGAACCCAATGTTTGGGTGGATGTGCACGAATTTGAGCATTTGATCCAACTTGCCAAAGCCGAGAAAAATGGTCGGCGGATTCGTTTGCTCGAACAAGCCATCGCCCTGTATCGGGGGGATTTGTTGGATGAATATGATCAAAAGTGGGTGGTTGAAAAACGTGAAGTGTTGTCGGCTATTTACAACCAAGCGCTTGCCCAAGTGATCAGGAACTACGAGACCAAACTTGATTACGCGACTGCGATTGATTATGCCCTCAAACGCCTGCACAAAGGTAAGCTAGACGAAAGCGCTTATTACGATTTGATGCGTTTGTATATGCTGGCTAATCAGCGTCCCAATGCGCTGGCGACCTATGAGCGTTATGCGGCATTGATGCACAAACATCAATTGCCGATTGGCGAACCTATGCAGACGCTGTATGAGACATTAACCGAACCCGCCGCGTTTCACGCCCCCACCCATCAACTTGCATCTGAGGCATTGAGCGTCCGTCAAAGTGAATGCGAGATATTGATAGGGATTTGGCACAAGCTGACCCAAGCGGTGAGCCAGCAATCCCAATATATCCCACCCCATTATGTGTTGGTGCAGGGTGAATATGGCATCGGTAAAAGTCATTTGGCCCATGCGTTTGCAAATCGGGTCGGCAAGCAAATGGGCACGGCGGTGATCGCCACTTGCCGGCCCGCCAGCCAATCATTGGCCTACGCCGCGCTGTTCGATTGGTTGCGGCAATTGCAGCTCAGCCATTTATCGGCAGCCAATAAACACCAGCTAGCACAGTTTTTGCCCGAATTACAGCCGTCCTTATCCAGCCAGCCTGTTGAGCCAGCCCTGCCCACTTTGCCCCACAATGCAGATAAGGCGCAGCGGCTGCGACTCTATCAGGCTTTGTCTGTGGCGTTTACCAGTCAGCCCGGCCCCTTGCTGCTGGTGCTCGATGATGTGCAGTGGGGCGATGCCGAAACCCTGACATGGCTGAGTTACTTCATGCAGCAACTAGCAGAGTCATCGGCATCAGCGGCGCGTGTGATGTTGTTGGCGACGGCGCACAAAAACTTACCCGCTCAACATGCGGCGCGGCAGGTGTTGCGGCGTGAGGGCCGCTATTTAGAATTGAAATTAGAGCGGCTGTCACGCGCCGATACCCGCGAGTTGGCTGAGGATTTGTATCCCAACTTGCTCATTTCACCGGCGCTACACGACAAACTATATCAGCATAGTGAGGGCAACCCTTGGGTGCTGCGTGAATTGTTGGGCATGGGGACAGAGGCGCTGGCAAACAATGAGCAGCTTTTGCCAGAGCGGGTGCGCGAATTGGCCTTGCGCTGGGTCAGCCGCTTGCCTGCGCCCATTCAAGACATGCTCACTGTGGCGGCGGTGTTTAGCCAGCCCTTTTCATTGCCACAGTTGGTTGCGGTGAGCGGGCTAGACGAGGCGCAGGCAATGGCTTACTTGGTCGAATGTGAGGCTTTGGGGTTGGTGCAGGTGGCGGCTGTTGCTAACCACTATCAGTTCACCCACAACAAAATTCGTGCGGCGCTCTATCACAGCATCCCGCCCATTCGGTTGGGGGTGTTGGTGGGGCGGGCGCGGGGTGTAGAGACGGGCCAGTGACTCGTTTTTGATGTGAATGGGACGGTTCACCGGCCGTCTTTGATGTGAATAAGACGGGTCACCGACCGTCTTTGATGTGAATAAGACGGGTCACCGACCCGTCTCTACGTGTGATATTTGATCAAAATGGAAAATAATATCTTTAAACCCGAGGTTGTCACCGAAGTTCCATCCAAGTCGTCAATATTGCCACATCATCGCCTCAGACCAATATCGGCTGCGACCATCGCAGCAGGCTTACGTGATGGGCTACCCACGCTCAGTTTTAGCCTCACTCATGGCGTGCTTATGGCGATCTCGATCATTATTTTTTCAGCGCTGTTATTCTCACGTGGGCTATCGTCTTATATCGCTTATGGCATTGGCGTGTTTGTGGTGGGTGGCTTAATCTCGCAACTGGTCTTTTTGCGTTATACCGGCCTGCGCCAAAATATCATCACCATACAAGAAACGCCCACCATTTTGCTGGCGGGGTTGCTGGGCGATATAGCAAGCACGCCAGCCATTGCCAATGCGCCCGTGCCAGCCCAATTCGCCATTGCCGCTGCCAGCATTGCCATCACCACCAGCAT
>CAZLOF010000070.1:0-12140 GCA_964560745.1 uncultured Thermoflexus sp. | reverse complement strand
CCAGATTTCACTTCTAAGCGTCAAGGGGCTTGACTTTTAACACAGTATCTATCCCTCCGCAAGCGTGGCTTGCGGAGGGATAGCGAAATCGTCATTTCTCTAATCACCAGATCTTCCTACAAATAAAATTTCACTAGGTATCTTATATAAACGCCCAAACCCCATCAACATATCATCAGATTGAACCTCATCTGCATCAGTTGCCTCCCAAACATCAAGAATCGAATGATTACCGGAAGGAACCCAATAATTTCATCCTGACGATCCCATTTTTACTTTTTCCTTATCAATAATAATTGAAGATTTAATTACCCAACGGCGGCTTCAGCCAATGCACACCCTTGGGCGAATAACCAAGCGCATCGGCCATGCCAAGCGCATCGGCGGCGATATAGATGACCGACAGCCACATCTCACTGCCTTGCAGCCCCGGTGAATCGTTGGGGGCAAAACCAAAACCCTGCCCATCGACCCAACGCGCCAGCATCAGTGGTATTTGCCGCTCGATAAAACGCAACATTTCGTCGCGGCGATGTGACGTTTGCTGCAATAACAGCCAAAACGGGTGAATGGTGTCGAGCAAATTACAGGCGTTGACATTTTTATCCTCAAACCCACCATTCAGCCGTATATGTGCCAAAATCGTATCAACCGCCGCCTCGGGGTGTGGCACACGCAAGCCAAAATGACAATAGCTGCCGCGTGTCAGGCGATAAAACCCATTCACCGGCTGCAACCAGCCCTGCTCGCGAGTGGCATCGCCCCACAAACCGGTATATGGCTTGCAAGCCTCGGCCAGCCACTCAAATAATGGCGCAATTGGGCCATCGAGGCCAAAGTAATGCCGGTTCATCCACAAAGCCGTGCCAAAGGCATCGACCCACGCCCCTGCCCCCCACGCCCCAGTTTGCCAAGGCAACGCTGCCAAGCGCTGCCGCAATTCGACGATAGGCATATCATGCACCGCTTGCAACGGCTGTTTAAATTGCGCCCCCAAACAAGCCAAAGCATACCCTACCGACAGCACCATATAAATGGTATTGCCCTCGGTCATTGGGGCGTGGCGATATTGCTCGCAACCCGGCTGCAACGGGTCAAACGGCATCCCATTGTCGGGGTCTTGGCAGGCTTGCAGCCGCGCAATCAGCGCGTCGCAGCTTTGAATGGGCGGCAACCCGCCAAAAGCCGCCGCGATTTCGATAGCATCGTTGAGCGGGCGCACACTTCGCGCCACGTTACGGGCTGGTTTATCGGGCGTGTCCACATAATCGGGCAGCCCGTTCCACATCGTTTCGCAACGTTTTAACACATCGGGCCATTGCGCCGCTGCCTTTTCGCCAAACTGGCGTAATGCTTGAAAAGTGGAGTGATTCATCGTTTTAGATACTTTGCCGGTGCGCCGATCACGCAGCACCCGCGCTGGGTTGCCGGCCACCACTGCATAATCGGGCACATCGCGCGTCACCACCGCCCCAGCAGCAATAATGCAATGACTGCCCACCGTTACGCCATCCAAAATGGTGGCGGCGCTGCCAATCCAAACATCATCGCCAATCACGATGCCCTTAGCGCTCACCCCTTGCTGGTAAATGGGTTTATTCACATCGGCATGGTTATGATTAAACCCTAACACATTGGCATGTGCGCCGATTCGTACGCCATCCCCCATCGTCACCTGCCCCCGAACCACTGTATAGGGGTTAATGGTGCAATGTGCCCCCATCACCACATGCTCTGTTACATAGGCATATCCCGCAATATAAGACCTATCTCCCACATGCACCTTGGTTGGCACAAACCCCGCCAACGGCGAAATATAGGCCTGCTCGCCAAAAGTCACACAACCTGTCGCCGCCAACGCCGCCTGCTGTGCCAATTGCTCAGCCCGCGCGGCCTCGCTGGCCTGCCGCCAAAATAGCCAAGGGCAAAAGTCGAATTGGTTTTTAAATGTTGTCATAAAATTCAAACCTTCATCAATTATAGGTTGCCAGAAAGCAAAACACCCTCCAAACTTGTATTCATCAACGATAATGCTTATTCATGTCAACCTCAGCCAATATTAGCCCGATTCCCTCGGTTGGGCAGCTAGCCCCCGATTTTTTATTGCTGAGTATAGAGGGTCAGCACGTGCAATTATCGACCAGCGCAAAACCAGCCGTGTTGGTGTTTATGCGGCATTTGGCGTGACATTACTGACTCATGCATGTGGTGCAGTTGCACCACGCCATTCAAACCCTCAATACCCCTGTTTCGGTATATGTCGTGTCATTTGCCGAGTTGCCGCATTATCGGGCGTGGTTAAACGGGGCGTTGTTTGAACATGCCCCGCGTGGTATTTTTAGCCGCACCCATTTTTTAATAGACCCCTATTTACGGGTTTATCACGCCTATGGCTTGGGGCGCAATTCATTTTTACGGGTGTATGGCCCGCACATTTTGTGGCATTATGTTAAGTTATATGCGCGTGGGCAGCAATTGCCCAAAATGCGGCAAGATGTCTTACAACGCGGTGGCGATTTTGTGATTGGCGACGATGCGCGTTTGCGTTTGGTCTACGTTGGCAAAGACCAATCTGACCGACCCAAGTTAGTGACGGTGCTTGAAGCTTTGCGCGTTAAGCCAACCCCATAGTAATTACTTATATGGTATAGATATTACATAGATATTGCGGTGTTTTGCAATTAATTTTGATTTTTAGATGATGTGCGCAATATAATAATTATTAAGTAGCTCTTGTATTTGTGTGAATGCTGAAATGACGATAGCCACACCATTCGCATGGCGCATATGAAAGTTGGCGTAAATAAGCATTATGTTAAAAACGCATCATCTCTATAATTTTGATCGCCCGCTTGCACTACTGCGTAACCAAGAGGCATGGCTAGGGCAACTTGGTATGGCTTGGGTTTCGTTATTGTGTCTAATATCGTTATTAGCGCGTATTCCAATTACAAACACTAACATTCCCTTTTCAGTCGACCTTCACATTGGCAGCCTTTTTATTTTAGGCTTGGTGTTTTACCATGTGCTGTTTGATATTGGCGCAACCTTGAGTATGGTGGGGTTTGTGGTTTTGGCACGCTTGCTTTTGGGGCCAACTTATGGTCAAGTTTATCTTGGCTCATGGTGGGGTATCGTTATGCCATTGTTGCTTCTCAGCATACTAAATGGCCCAATGTTAGTGCAGGCGATGCGTATGCCGTTCCCTACAGATTCGGGGCTGGCCCGATTGTTAAAAGCGCTGCACGATTGTGCCTGCGCCAGTGTGCATACGGCGTTGTTTGTTCTGCTCGACCATCATTATCGCCCTGAGTTAAGAGCTGAGCTATATGCCGAGGCACGTCGCCAACATTTTCGGCGCGAGCGTCTGCATTGGCGCAATTGGGGCGAAACGGCTGAATGTGACCCGCAGGTAGCATTTTTGCCCGAAACATTGGCCGATCTTATCGAGATTGTGACCGAAGCACGAGCAAGTAAACGGCGGGTGCGAGTGGCGGCTACGGGCCATTCTTGGCCGGCGCTTGCCACAACACCTGACCTGTTAATCATCACACATCGGTTAGATAAGGTGACGGTCAACCTTGAAAATAAGCAGCAACCATTACTTGTTGCCGAGGCTGGGGCAACCAACCAACAAATAAATGATGTGCTTGAGCAACACGGCCTCGCCTTGCCATTTAATGTTGTGCTCGAAAGCGTGCGAATTGGGGGCTTGGTGGCGACGGGCAGTCATGGCTCAGGCTGGGAAACGCCAACATTATCGGATTTGGTAGAAGCCATTGAAATTGTGAACGCGGCAGGCGAGGTGGTGTGTTATCGCGCCGCAACGCATGGCTCAGAGATCATGAACGCAGTGCGGTTGAGTTTGGGGCTTTTTGGGGTTATTTATCGCGTGCATTTGCGGGTATTGCCCAATTATCGGGTTGAGCAGCACGACATACGCCTGTCTTTAAATGAGATGCATCGCCAGATTGCCGATTTTGTGCCACGTCATGAGGCGGTTGATCTCTATTACTGGCCTTATCAAAAAGTGGTGACGGTTCGGGCGTGGGATCGCACAGACGCGCCACGAACCGCTGTGACGCGCAAAACCTGGTCACGCCGATTTTCACATGCCGCGTTTGCGGTTTTTCATGGCTGGGAACATGCGATTATGCGCCATTGGCCAAAGACAACGCCCGCGATTACTCATTTTAATTACCGCTGGTTTCCGCATTATCATCGCGTGACCGATGTGATAGAGGCGATTCATTGGCGCAATGCCATTGAAATGTTGAAGGTGTCGTGTATTGAATTTGCTTTTCAATTAGATGCGGATTTTGTGACATTTCATCAAGCATGGTGCGATGCGATTGAGGTGATCGATGCTTATGCGGCACAGGGGCGCTATCCTTTTAATATGACACTTAATGCTCGTTTTATTCATACCAGCGACTGTCTTTTATCGCCAGCGTCTGGGGCGGGTCATACTTGTTATATCGAGATTCTCAGCAGCACCCCCACCCCGTATTGGCAAGAATTTGCATCGGCGATTGCGCTGCGCTGGATGAAGTTGCCACGGGCACGCCCCCATTGGGCCAAAGAATGGGAGTTTATTCCGGGGATCGAGGCCTTTATTGGTCAGGCTTATGCCGATCAATTGCAGCAATTTTTAAAGGTGCATGACGCATTGGGGGTTGACCCTGAGCATATGTTTTCGAATGATTTACTTGATCGCGTGATATTTGCTAATCCTGCCTTGCAGTCATCACAACAGCACAGCACAAATTACCAAATTCCAACCTATAAATTACCGCAAGGGGTTTCAGGATGAATATTCCCTTTCGCGCAAATTATCGCTGGCAAAATCACGGCAGAAATTTATCGAGCACTGTAGCACGTTATTATGAGCCAACATCGGTTTCAGAAATACAGCAAATTGTTAAAGAAGCGCGTCAAAATGGCCGAAAAGTGCGGGTTGTGGGCGATAGCCATTCTTGGAGTCCGCTTGTGGTGACAAAAGACGATTTGATTAGTACGCGACGTTTAAATAAAATTCTCAATGTGAGCACAACCCACCTCGCATTACGGTTGAGCCGGGCGTAACAGTGGGCGAAACGTTGCAAGCCTTTGTCAAACATGGCGTATGTTTGCCGATGAATGTTGACCTGCCGACCATCACCATTGGCGGGGCGGTTGCAGTTGGAGCCAATGGTTTTTCTAAAAAGTGGGGAACGTATGCCGAGTTTGTCGAAGAAGTTGAGCTTGTGACGGGCACGGGCGAGATTCGCACAGTTAACAAGGGGCGCGATGGCGAGCTTTGGCGGGCGGTTGCGTGTAGTTTGGGCTTGTTTGGCATTTTTACCAAAATCACATTGGCGCTTCAGCCAGCGTTTAAGGTGCGCGTTGTCAACCATAAAATAGAAATGCGACAGGCGATAGACGAGATCGCCCAAACCTTTGCCGCGCATGATTACGCGCAATATTTCTGGTTTCCATTTAACCGCGAGGTGACGCTTCAGACCTCGGATGTGACTGACGAAGCGGTGACATGGGGGCGTAGTCAGCAATGGTGGAAAAATATGAACGGGTGGGTGGAGACGGGCGCTACCCATCTTGTAAAACCGTTGCTTGGGCGGTTTCCTCAAATCACGCCTCATTTTGCCCGTTTTGCAGGGGCGAGCATGAAGGCTGGAGTGCATATTATGGAGCAGACCGACAATATGCTTTTGGGGCGCTGGATCAATTATATGGTTCCGAGTCTAAACGCTTCAGTCAGTTTTCCGCCCGGCCCGGCGTGCGCAAGGGTGAAAGAAGCATGGCATATCGCGGTTGACCTGATCGACGAATACGCCAAAGCCGGCCAATACCCTGTCAATCTGGCGATGAATGTGCGTCTGTTTGGCAAATCGACGGCCTTGCTGCATTGTATTGCTGGCAATGAAAATGAAACAACGTGCAATATTCAGATTACTAGCTTTGATAACCCGCATTGGGAACCCTTTAAAAATCGTTTGATGGAACGTTGGCTGGCGATTCCCGGGGCGCGCCCCCATTGGGCCAAACAATATCAAGACCTGCCACACATCGCCAGCAAATTGCGGGCTGTTTATGGTGAGAATCTTGAAACCTTTCTTCGCATACGACAGGCCGAAGGGATTGACCCAGACAATATTTTTGTCAATTCTTTTTTAGAGGCGTTGTTTTTTAGTTGTCAATAGGGGCGGGTCTATAACTCGCTCTCCGACTAAGGGTTAATATAAAAACTATTTTCATCAACACAAAAATCCCTCACAAAGCTGGCAAAGAACACAAAAAAAGTAGTTTTATAAACCCTTTGTGTTCTCTGTGAGCTTCGAGAGAGACAAATTGCAGCATTTTTATCCAACTTCTAATAATCGTAAATATGCTCCAACGTCACCCCGCGTTGCGCCAATTCGGCCAAAGCAATGTGCAATGAGGCCACCGGCACTTGAATGGCAACGCGCTTGCGTTGGGGCTGGGTCAGCACATCAACCGCAAACAGCCCACGCCCAACCGATAGATCGTAGCGCCAAACCTGCGGCGCAAACGCGGTGAGCAAAATTTCATCGTTACCTGCAATTTCGACAAAACGCAGCCCAGCTTGGGTGAGGCGCGGCACAACGATGGTAAATTGTTCGTAACGGGTGATGCTGACGAGCGCGTGAGTTGCGTCGATGGCTTTAACGAAACGCACATCGGGTTCACGTTTTAATATTTCATCATTCAGGCCTTCGACAATGGCAAAAATGCTGAGGTCTTCGGGCGCATACACCCCTTGTGTGCCTTGCTTGATCAGCCCAGCGTAGATCGATTTGACCCCATATTCAACACTTAAGGCTAATTTGCGCTCCCATTTGCGAATAGGGTTTGTGCCCGACAAGTTGGTTTGCGTCCATAACCCGTTTAGTTTTTGACCAAATGGAAATTCATACCAAGGGATAGTGTGAATAAATGTGCCATATTCTTTGGCGACATCCCGCGCATAAATTTCTTCTTCGGTTGGAACAGTGCCAAATAATTCGGTGACGCGCCCAACTGAGCCTTCGTAGAGACCGCGCAATAGGGTTTCGAGACTAAAACTGGTGCTAGTGACATAATTGCTGAGGTGGTAGCCACTGTTGAATGGGTATTGGGCGCGGGTGACTTTACATACACCGCCATAAATGCCCCAGACTTGGCCCACCGCCTGAAAATAGGGAAATTCGCTCGGGCGGTGATCAACTAAAAACGCCGCATATTCATCGGCGTTATAAACGATATACCACTCAGGGTAAGTGAGATACGTTTGATCTTCGCTACGCGCATAGTTGGCGGTAATATTTGGTGCAATGACCGACGCAGGTTGCGCCGGGAGCGTGCTAAATGGATAGCACGACAAGCCAATAAATAAGGCGGGCATCAGCAATAGCAACAGAAACACTGCTAACCCTAACCCAATCCAGCGCATAAAACGAATCATGGCTTTAAGGTTGGGCGATTTTGGGGCGAAACATAAAACCAACCCATACGGCCAGCCCACCAATGATGAGATGAGGAATATTGGCGGGCAAATTGCCCAAGATATCACGCGAGGTGACCCCAAACACAAATAGCCCGCCATCTAAAATGGCTTGCCCAAACAACAGACCTAGAATACCATCGAGAAAATAAACGCTGCCGAAAAGCCGAAAATAAAACCGCGAGGCCCATTCTGACCGCCACGCCGCCATCGCCGCCCAAATGGCCGACCCAAGATGCAAAATATCATCTTTCAATTCGATACGAAATAGGCCAAATAAATTGCCGTCTTTATCGGTAAACCCCGGGATATAACCAAGCGCAACCACGCCCAAAAACAATGCGGTGTAGGCCCAAGCCCATTTGCGAAATGTATTCATAAAAATAATGAAAATAGAATTTTAGTGTCTTACCGACAAAGATTATAGTTGTTGCAAGTTGCTTGTTTTTAGTTTCGGCATTACATCCTTGAGGTTTATCCCTAATTATTGTAGCCGCTGGCTAGGTTGATGTTACGATTAAGCCCTTTGGTCTTTATGAAAAGCAAATTTTGGTCGAGCATGATGTCTCGTGGGGTAATTGGGGTATTGGGGCTTGGGGTATCGTGTAGCCTAATCGCTTGCGCTGGCACGAGCCAACCGTTGAGCAATGTGACGGTAACGCCGGCCCAAATTTCACCCAATGCCGATGGCAAAGAAGATATTGCACGCATTAGTTATAAAGTAAATGTGCCGACGCGGGTCTCGATTTATTTAACCGATGCCGCTGGCAACCGCTATGAGTTGCGCCGCGATGAACCCCGTAACCCAAGCCCGCAGGCCTATGAATTTTTGTTTAGCGGGGTGGCAGGCGGCAAATTGCTGCCAAATGGCGATTACACTTGGCATGTCGATGGCGATGGACAAGCCCTAAACGGGCCGCTAAAAATTACCGATGTCAATACGCCATTCCCCGAAATCAAAGATTTCACGGTTTCGACCAATGTCTTTTCGCCCAATCGCGATGCCATTGATGACCGTGTTTATATTAATTTATATTTGACCCAACGCGCCAATTTAAATGTGTTTGTCGAGGGCGCGAACGGTTATCGCTATGAAGTGCCGCGACGCGAGGGCAACATAGTGCGGGCCGTGACCGACAACGATACGCGGCAGATTGTGCCCGGACGTTACCAATTTGACTTTGATGGCGGTATCGATCTTGGGGCCGACCCGCCCGAAGATGGCAATTATGTGCTGGTGGCACAATCCGAAGATCAGATCGGGCAACGCCATGTGCTGACCGCGCCGATTACGGTGCGTGACAGTGGGCGACCAGTAGCCGAAATTGTCACCCAGCCCAGCAGCGGCAATGGGGTCGATTGGTCGCAAAAGGGGCCATCGACCAAATTTGTGTTGAGCGATACCTTGTATTTCACCACGACCGTGCGCAATATCGGCAAAGTGCCCATTCGCACGGCTGGCCCATTTGATGGCAACGATTGTTATGGCATGAACGACAATTGGTATACCAAGGGCTTTAAAGAAGAGCCGGGTGTATGGCGCATCGGCATCAATTTTGAAAGCAACGCCGGAGCCGATCACCCTTGGCGTTGGGCCGTTGGCAGCAAAGACCAACTAGATGTGGTGATGAGCAATGGCCAACCGCTCTATTATCTTGGCGTTGGCAAACAAGTCGAAGTGCGCGGCTGTATCAAACTCACCAAAATCCCCGCTCGCAACCCATTTTACGTCTGGGCATCGCTCATTCAAGAAGAAGTTGAGATCGTAAATCGCAGCGTCACCCCCTTGCAAATTGAGTTAATCGAGAAATGAGTGGAAAGTGCAAAGTGTAAAGTAAAAAGTGCAAAGTTGTAGATACTTTCCACTTTCCACTTTCCACTTTCCACTTTCCACTTTCCACTTTCCCAATGCTTACTGTCGTATTGCCAACTTACAATGAAGCCGATAACATTGAGCTGATGCTGCCAGCATTGCTGGCGCTAAATGATATTTTGCCGCACCTGATTCACGTTTGCGTGGTCGATGACAACTCACCCGATGGCACAGGGGCGCGGGCTGACGCATGGGCAGCACGTGATCAGCGTGTGCAGGTGGTGCATCGGGCGGGTAAATTGGGCTTGGGCACGGCTTATATTGCTGGGTTTCATCATGCTTTGGCGAATGGGGCTGAGGGCGTGCTGACGATGGACTGTGATTTTTCGCATCACCCGCGCTACATTCCGGCCATGATTGCCAAATTTGCCGAGGCTGATTTGGTGATTGGCTCGCGCTATGTGCAGGGCGGCGGTGTGCGTTTCCCCTTGCGCCGCAAATTGCTCAGTGCCACCGCCAACAGCATTGCGCGGGTGGCCTTGGGCGTAAAAGCCCACGACTGCACTGCCGGTTTTAGGCTTTATCGCGCCGAGGTGCTGCGTGATATTCCGCTTGAGCAAATATTTTCAAACGGCTACTCATTTCTCACCGAAATGATTTGGCTGGTGCAACGGGCGGGTTGGCGCATCGCCGAAGTGCCGATTTTTTTTGAAGATCGGTTGCACGGCAGTTCAAAAATATCATCACGCGAAATTTTTAAGGCCATGTATACGGTGGCGCGTTTGGGTGCCCGCAGAATCCTTTCAACCTCATTATTTCATGCCTAAAGTTTTTGGATATAATTTATCCACATGCAACAAGCATCACAATTATTGGCTGGGCAACATGCGGTGATTACGGGCGCGGGGCGAGGGATTGGCGCTGCCATTGCCAATGCGCTGGCCCAACATGGGGCGCGGCTAACCCTAATGGGGCGTGATGAATTGCGATTGCAGCATAAAGTAGCCGAATTGGGCAGCAATATTGCCTGTGCCGTTGCTGTTGATGTGACTCAGGCTGAATCGGTGATAAGCGCGTTTGACAAAGCGCGGGCGGCCTTTGGGCCGGTCACTATTTTGATCAACAACGCCGGTAACGCTGAAAGTGCGCCCATTCACAAAACTGAGCTAGGGCTGTGGGAGCGCATGTTGGCGGTGAACCTAACCGGCGCATTTTTGTGCACCCAACAAGTTGTTCCAGAAATGAGCAAACGCGGCTGGGGGCGGGTTATCAATATTGCCAGCACAGCGGGGTTGATCGGTTATGCATATGTTAGCGCTTATTGTGCCGCCAAACATGGGGTGATCGGTTTCACGCGATCGTTGGCGCTTGAGTTGGCGCTCAAAGGGGTGACAGTCAATGCAGTTTGCCCCGGGTATACCGATACCGATTTGGTGGCTGATTCGGTGCAAAATATTGTTGCCAAAACGGGGCGTAGCGCCGAGCAAGCCATTGCCGAACTGGTAAAAAGCAATCCCCAAAAACGCCTCATTAAACCCGATGAAGTCGCTAATGCGGTTGCATGGCTGTGTTTGCCCGGCTCAGAATCGATCACTGGGCAAGCCATCGCGGTGGCTGGGGGCGAGGTTTAACAAGTGCTAAGTAATAAGTGCTAAGTGCTAAGTGTGAAACTATAAATACTCAGCACTTAGCACTTGTCACTAAAAAAATATGTCAAAAAAACTAAAAATTGCTATGATTGGGGTGGGCGGCATCGCCAAAACACATATGCCCGGGTGGGCGGCATCGCCCGATGCTGAGGTTGTGGCGGGGGCCGATGTGTCTGCAAATGCTTTGCAAGAATGGGGCAAAACAAATGGCGTGACGCGCTTATTTGCCGACCCTTATGATGCCATTCGTGACCCAGAAATTGATATTGTAGATATTTGTGTGCCGAATATGTTTCACGCGCCGCTGGCAATTGCGGCTTTGGATGCCGGTAAACATGTGTTGTGCGAGAAGCCTTTGGCCCCAACCCCATCTGATATTCGCAATATGATTGCGGCACGGGATCGTAGCGGCAAAATGTTGATGACAGCCCAACATTTTCGCTTTTCGGGGGTATCACGGGCATTAAAACGTGAGATTGATTTGGGGGCGTTGGGTGATATTTACCACGCCCGGAGTTGGATGTTGCGGCGTAATGCCATGATCCCGACCGTCGGATTTACGAAGAATTCGCTGAGTGGCGGTGGCCCATGTATTGATATTGGTGTTCATGCGCTCGATTTGACCTTGTGGCTGATGGGCAACCCCAAACCAGTGGCGGTGACAGGCACGGCAAAAAATATGTTGAGCCATAAGCCGGGGCAATTTAGCATTTGGCGGTCTGGTCCGATGCCACCGCCCGAAGATTTTGATGTCGAAGACTTTGCGGCGGCGTTTGTGCGCTTTGAAAATGGCGCAACCTTGGTGCTAGAAGTAAGTTGGTTTTTACATCACGATACCATGGGCGAAGATATGCAGATTTGGCTGTATGGCACCGAAGGTGGCGCACATTGGCCCAAAGCCGAAATTTTAAACACCAATTATCAAACCCAGCAGCTTTATAACCGCACGCTAAAACTGACCAAAGATACTATGGAACCCCATGCGCTTGAATGTATAGAGTTTGCGCGGGCCATCGCCGAAGGTCGCCCATCCCCCGTGCCCGCTGAGGCCAGTTTGCAAGTCATTTCCATCCTCGATGGCATTTATCGTAGCCAACGTGAAGGCCGTGAGGTAATGGTTAGTGGTTAATGGTTAATGGTTAATGGTTAATGATCAATGAATCATTAACCATTAACC